>NZ_JBFTKG010000013.1:0-107951 GCF_056395825.1 Arthrobacter sp. 05T47
ACCAACAAACCCGTTGCTTGAGAACCGTCAACTGAATAACAACACCACAGCTGCGGTGAAAACCGCAGAGCACATGTTGTAACCACCAGATTTCCCCACCCCCGGCAACAGGCGGTGGCGGAGCAAGGGTTACGGCGGTCATAGCGTGGGGGAAACGCCCGGTCCCATCCCGAACCCGGAAGCTAAGACCCACAGCGCCGATGGTACTGCACCCGGGAGGGTGTGGGAGAGTAGGTCACCGCCGGAACAYCATTAACGGTCGAGGACCCCCAACCACGTTGGGGGTCCTCCCGCATTTAACCCACAAAACAAAAGAATCCGGGTTATAGGACAAAACGTGAGTACATACCGGTGTGTCACGAGCGTCGTGCCGGGAATCTGAGCTGCCTGGCCTCTGAGGTACTGGGCTCGAGCGCCCGTGGTCTCGTCCGCCGGATGCCGTCCCGGGGCACTTTGACATGGACACGCCGCGGTTACCGGACCCAGGGGCCGGAATCGTGTCGAAAGGCGCCCCTGTGGGCGAGCGGCGGTGATCGGAATGGGCCTAGGCTGCGCGGGTAGGGCATCACCGTGCAAATGGCTCGGCTCTAAGCCTCCGCCAGAACATCATGGAGATCCAGGACCCCCAACCGCGTCGCCGGCGTCTTCCGGCCAGGCCCAAATACAGGGTCTCGGCCACCAGCGCTGCCCGCCGGCCGCCGGGACGGAGAGAATAGCGGCCGAGGGTTGTGAGACTTGCCACCGCGGGTCCGATAGACCTGCTGCCGTTAGCCGGTGGCGGGTTGCTCGCCTAGAATTGATGGAGATGTACGGACTTCGAAGCGCTTGATTTCGGGTTGCGTAGGAAACGAAACACGGAACAGAGCGGCTGCGAATGCGCCAGTGGTCAGCTCGCAACAGGAGGATCCCAGCATGGCTGATCACAACGATGGCAACCGCGGCGGCAAAGCCCGAGACAACTCCGGCGGAGCCCCTTTCCGCGGCACGAGCAACTCGGGCGGCGATCCTCGCGGGTTCCGTTCCAGGGAAGACCGTGAAGGCAAGCCCTACAGTGATCGTGCTCCGCGTGAGGGTGGCGGCCAGCGCAGCTACGGCAGCGGGGACCGTGACCGCAAGCCTTACAGTGGTGGTGATCGTAAGCCGTACGCCGGTGGCGAGCGTAAGCCCTATGGTGATCGCGGCCCGCGTGAGGGCGGGGATCAGCGTGGTTTCGGGGGCAGTGAGCGTAAGCCGTACAGCGGCGGCGCCGGCGGTGAGCGTAAGCCTTACGGTGATCGTGCCCCGCGTGAAGGTGGAGGCCAGCGCAGCTTCGGTGGCGATAGCCGTCCGTCTTATGGCGATCGTAAGCCGTACAGCGGTGGTGGCGATCGTAAGCCGTATAGCGGTGGTGGCGATCGTGACCGTAAGCCCTATGGTGATCGCGGCCCGCGTGAGGGCGGGGATCAGCGTGGTTTCGGGGGCAGTGAGCGTAAGCCGTACAGCGGCGGCGCCGGCGGTGAGCGTAAGCCTTACGGTGATCGTGCCCCGCGTGAAGGTGGAGGCCAGCGCAGCTTCGGTGGCGATAGCCGTCCGTCTTATGGCGATCGTAAGCCGTACAGCGGTGGCGAGCGTAAGCCCTATGGTGATCGTGCTCCGCGTGAGGGTGGCGGCCAGCGCAGTTTCGGCGGCGGCGACCGTGACCGCAAGCCCTACGGCGCCGGCGATAACCGCAAGCCGTTCGGCAGCCGCGAGGACCGTCCCGCACGCAGCTTCGACCGTGGCGAGTCGGGTCCGCGCCAGTATGGTCGCGACCGTCCCGAGGACCGTCCGGTACGCGTACCCAACGCGCGCGATCTCCGCAGCGCCAACCGTCCCGACCGGGAGCGTTCACCCCAGATCGACGAGGACGTCACGGGCAAGGAACTTGACCGTGCCACCCAGCACCAGATCAAGACCCTCGAAGGCACCAGCGCCGAATGGGTGGCCCGCCACCTTGTCATGGCCGGACGGCTCCTTGACGAGGAACCTGAGCTTGCCTTCCAGCATGCCCTGGCAGCGAGCCGCCGCGGTGGACGCCTTGCGTCCGTCCGCGAAGCTGTCGGCCTGACCGCCTACGCGGCCGGCCACTATGGTGAAGCCCTCCGGGAATTCCGCACCTACCGCCGGATCAGTGGCTCCAACATGCACCTGCCGGTCATGGCCGACTGCGAGCGGGGCCTCGGCCGCCCGGACCGTGCCCTGGACATGGCCCGATCCGAGGAAGCCAAGGATCTCGACGCCCCGGGCAAGGTGGAATTGGCGATCGTGGCAGCCGGTGCCCGCACCGACCTCGGGCAGTTCGACGCCGCGGTTTCCGAACTGGAGATCCCGCTGCTGGACATCAACCGGGCCTTTTCCTACAGCCCCCGGCTGTTCCGCGCGTACGCTGATGCGCTGACGGCAGCCGGCCGTGCGGCTGAGGCCGAGAAGTGGCAGCGCCAGGCCGTCGTGGCCGAAAACGCACTGGGCCTTGGGGAGGACGAGGACCCTGACATCATCGACCTCGGCTGGGACGAGGAAGAGGAAGCCCGTGAGGAGAACCGGCAGCGCCGGCTCCGTGAGCAGGAGAACGCCGACACGCACGCCGGCACCGAAGAGCGCGCCCCGCGTGCCGCCGGTGCTGCTGCCGCCGCGGAAACCACCGGCGCCGCAGCTGAGGCGACCGGCCTGAATGCGACCGACGGCAGCGCCATCGACCACAGCGCCATCGACCACAGCGTTATCGACCATAACGCCGACGACGCCGAAGGGGACTACTTCGAGTCCGACGACGCCGAGTCCGACCAGGATTCGGTGGAAGCCGACGTGCTGAGTGAATCAGAAGTGCTCGATAACGCCGGCGGCGAACCGGAGGCCCAAGAGGCCGAAGCGGATCAGGAACTCCTGGACGACTCCGAGGCCGCCCGGCATGACCGGGCCGAGGACTAGCCGCATGGGCGACACCGCACTGATCGCCACGTTTGATGCCCTGCTCTCCGACCTCGACGGCGTGGTGTACGCCGGCCCCCATGCCATCCCCGGGGCCGTGGAATCGCTGCGCCGGCTCGCCGGCGTCGGCGTCGGGCTGGGCTACGTCACCAACAACGCCTCCCGCTCCCCGGCGCAGGTAGCGCAACACCTGCGCGACCTCGGCGCGCCTGCCGAGGACCACCAGGTGGTGAGTTCCTCGCAGGCGGCGGCGGCGCTGCTGGCCTCGATGCTGCCTGCCGGGTCGCACGTGCTGATCACCGGCAGCGCCGCGCTGGCCCAGGAAATTGAGCTGGTGGGCCTGGTTCCCGTCCGCGGCGCGGAGGACAACCCGGTCGCCGTCGTGCAGGGCTTCAGCCCGGACATCGGGTGGAAAGACCTCGCGGAGGCGTCGTACGTCGTGGCCGGCGGCGCCCTCTGGGTGGCGACCAACACGGACTGGTCCATTCCCCAGGCGCGCGGCATTGCCCCGGGGAACGGGACGCTTGTGGCGGCCGTTGCGGCCGCGACCGGCAAGACCCCGATCGTGGCGGGCAAGCCCGAGGCACCGCTGTTCCACACGGCCGCCAAGCGGCTGTCCGCCGACCGGCCGCTGGTCGTCGGTGACCGCCTGGACACCGACATCCTGGGCGGCAACAACGCCGGCTTCGCCACGGTGGCTGTGCTGACCGGCGTGGACACCAGGGAATCGATCCTCGCCGCCCGGTCCATGGAGCGCCCGGATTTCCTCATCAATGACCTCACCGGCCTGTACGCGCCGTACCCTGCCGTGGAGCACGACGCCGGGCGGTACAGCAGCGGCACTGCCTCGGCAATCGTGCGCGGGCAGTCCGTCCACATCAGCGGCGACCCCGCCGACCTCGATTCATGGCGTGCCGCCTGTTCGGCCTGGTGGGCCGCGAACCCCGAGACCACCAGCGCGCTGGCCCCGGTCCTCGAGTGGCTCGATCACTAGGCTGGACCTATGACCGAGCTGAACCCAGAGCTGAACCCACATCCAAACCAGGATCCAACCCACGAGCCTCACGAGGCGGCTGAGGCTGGCGCCCCGGCAGAGGCCGGCGTCGCCTGGCCCGATCTGTCGTTGCAGCACGTCCAGGACCCGGCCGTCAGTGCCGTGCTGGACCGCCTCGCGGCCGTGCGGCAGGCGCCGGTGTCCGGACACGGCGAAGTCTATGCCGGCATGCACGATGCCCTGCTGGAGGCCCTGAACGAGGACGTGGCCGGCCACGCCGGCGCGGCACGCCGCATCCATGCAGCAGGGGACGGGGGAGCGTGAGCCGGCTGGACCAGGCACTTGTCAGCCGGGGGCTGGCACGGTCCCGGACGCATGCCGCCCGGCTCATCTCCGAGGGCAAGGTGAGCTCCGGCGGCGAGATCCTCGCCAAGGCCTCACAGCAAATCCCGGATGACGCGGCGCTGGACGTGCGGGCCTCCGCAGAGGACGGCTACGTAAGCCGGGCCGGGCACAAGCTGGCCGGCGCGCTGGATGCCTTTCCCGCCGTCGAAGTCGCCGGCAAACGATGCCTCGACGCCGGTGCCTCGACCGGCGGGTTCACGGATGTGCTGCTGCGGCGCGGAGCCGCCCACGTGGTGGCCGTAGACGTCGGGCACGGCCAGCTGGTCCCGGAAATCCGGCACGACCCGCGCGTTGCCGTCCACGAGGGTCTCAATGTCCGGTACATGACGCCAGGGGAAATCGGTGGACCGGCCGCTTTGACGGTGGCTGACCTGTCCTTCATCTCGCTGACCCTGGTGGTGGTACCGCTCGCCGCCTGCACGGTGCCCGGTGGTGACCTTGTCCTCATGGTCAAACCGCAATTCGAGATCGGCAAGGACCGGCTGGGCCGGACCGGCGTGGTCACCTCGGAGCGGGAGCGCAGGCTCGCCGTGACCAAGGTGGCTGCCGCCGCCGTGGACGCGGGCCTCGAATTGCGGGGCCTCGCCCAAAGCCCGCTGCCGGGACAGGACGGCAATGTCGAATACTTCCTGTGGATAAAACGCGCGATGTCGGAAGTCCCGCCTAAGATCGAGGAGCGGGACGCAGCCGTTGCTGCGTTGCTCGGAACAATCTGGCCGAACCACTAGAACCACCAGAAGGCGGAACCCGATGAGCAGGCGTGTCCTCATCCTTGCCCACACAGGGCGCGAGGAATCCCTCAAGGCTGCCTGGGAGGCGTGCGCCCTGCTGCATGAGTCCGGCCTGGTCCCGGTGCTGCAGGAAAACGAGCTCGGGGACATGGTCCGGTTCTTCGGCCGGCTCGACCACCCCGTGGAGGTACTGCACGACCACGTGAAGCTGCCCGAGGTGGAACTCGTCATGGTGCTGGGCGGGGACGGCACCATCCTCCGCGCGGCCGAGCTGGTCCGGGAAGTCGACGTGCCGCTGCTCGGAGTGAATCTGGGCCATGTGGGGTTCCTTGCCGAAAGTGAGCGGGCCGACCTCGCCCAGACAGTCGAGTGGATCGCCAGCCGTGACTACACGGTGGAGGAGCGCATGACGATCGACGTCCAGGTCTGGGTCCGCGGGCAGAAGATCTGGCACACCTGGGCCCTCAACGAGGCGGCGATCGAAAAGGGCAACCGGGAACGGATGCTGGAGGTGGTCACGGAAGTCGACGAACGCCCCCTGACCTCCTTCGGTTGCGACGGCGTGGTCCTGGCCACGCCCACCGGATCCACGGCGTACGCGTTTTCCGCCGGCGGCCCCGTCGTGTGGCCCGAAGTGGAGGCCCTGCTGATCGTGCCGATCAGCGCCCATGCCCTCTTCGCGAAGCCGCTCGTGGTCTCTCCCCGGTCCCGGCTCGCCGTCGAGATCCTGAACCGTACCGACGCCCAGGGCGTCCTGTGGTGCGACGGCCGCCGCTCGGTGGACCTGCCGCCCGGCGCGCGCGTAGAAGTGACCCGCTCCGCCACGCCCGTCCGGCTGGCCAGGACACACCAGACCCCCTTCTCCGGCCGGCTCGTGCGCAAGTTCCAGCTCCCCATCCAGGGCTGGCGCGGCCCCATGCCGCAGGCCAAGGCCATCCACACCGGACCCGTCCCGATCATCCGCACGCCCCGCCCCATGCCGCCGCTGCCCTCGCCGCACGACGCAGGACCCGGCGACGGGCCCGATCCATCGCCAGATCCCTCAACCGAGAAGTGAACCATGCTTGAAGAACTGCGAATCCGCGATCTCGGCGTCATCACCGACGCCACCCTGCCGCTGGGCCCGGGCCTCAGCGTCGTGACCGGTGAAACCGGAGCCGGCAAGACCATGGTGGTCACCGCCGTCGGACTGCTCCTCGGTGCCAGGTCCGACGCCGGAGCGGTCCGCAGCGGCGCGAAGAGCGCCTCCGCGGAGGCGGTGCTGAAGCTCGACGCCGGGCACTCCGCCATCGCCCGGTCCCGCGAGGCCGGCGCCGACGTCGAGGAGTTCGACGGCGGTGCTGAACTGCTGCTTGCCCGCAGCGTCGGAGCGGACGGCCGCAGCCGCGCCTATCTGGGCGGACGGGCCGCGCCTGTCGGCGTGCTCGCCGAAATCGGCGAAACCCTTGTGGTGGTGCATGGCCAGTCGGACCAGATCCGGCTCAAGAGCCCGGTGGCGCAACGCGGCGCCCTGGACAAATTCGCGGGCGACAGCCTCGCGGGAACGCTGGCCGCCTACCAGGACCTCTACGCCCACTGGCACGCCAGCCAGGCCGAGTTGGACTCCCTGCGCAGCGCCGCCCGTGAACGCCTCCGCGAGGCCGAGTCGCTGCAGGTTGCCCTCACCGAGATCGACGCCGTGGACCCCCAGCCGGGGGAGGACGACGCCCTGAAGGCCGAGGCAGTGAAGCTGGCCAACGTCGAGGAACTGCGGATCGCGGCCAGTACCGCCCACCAGGCGCTCATCGCCGAGGACTTTGGCGAAGATGCCGACGCCACCACACTGGTGGACGCCGCCAAGCGCACCCTGGAGCACGTTGCCGAACACGACGAGGAGCTGGGCTCAGCCGCGGCGCGTCTGGCCGAGGTCGGCTTCCTGCTCAACGACATCGCCGCGGAGCTCGCCAGCTACCAGGCCGCCCTGGACACGGAGGGCCCGGAACGGCTGGCAGAGATCGAGGACCGCCGGGCCGCGCTGGCCAAGCTTGTGCGCAAGTACGCGCCGAGCATCGACGAGGTGCTGGTCTGGGCCGAGGAGGCCCGGACCCGGTACGAGGAACTGCAGGACGACTCCACCCGGATCGAATCGCTGGAAGCCGAGGTGGCCCGGGCCGGGGCCGAGCTCAAGAAGAAGGCCTCCGCGATCACCAAGGCGCGCACCAAGGCCGCGAAGGACCTCTCCGCCCGGGTCAGTGTGGAGCTGAAGGCGCTGGCCATGGCCGATGCCACCCTGGTCATCAACCTCGAGCCCGCCGGCCAGCTGGGACCGTTCGGGGCAGATGACATCTCGTTCCTGCTGCAGCCGCACTCGGGTGCGCCGGCCCGGCCGYTGGGCAAGGGCGCCTCGGGCGGTGAACTCTCCCGCGTCATGCTCGCCATCGAGGTGGTCCTGGCCGCCGTCGATCCCGTCCCGACGTTCGTCTTCGACGAGGTCGACGCCGGCGTGGGCGGCCGGGCCGCCGTCGAGATCGGCCGCCGGCTGGCGATGCTGGCACGGCACGTCCAGGTCCTTGTGGTGACCCACCTGCCGCAGGTGGCCGCGTTCGCGGACCAGCACATCAGGGTCACCAAGACCTCCGTGCGGGGCGCCGACGGCGCTACCGCCACGGGATTCACCTCCAGCGACGTGCAGCTGCTGGATGAGGCCGAGCGCGTCCGCGAGCTGGCCCGCATGCTCGCCGGCCAGGAGGACTCGGAGTCGGCGCAGGCCCACGCCCAGGAGTTGCTGGACGACGCCAAACTCCTGCCGCAAATCTAGGCGGGGTCGCCGGGACTTCCGCACGGAGTTCCGCAGGTGCCGCTGCTAGGACAACAATCACATCGGGATCCCGCCAGGGAGCCCGTGGAAGGCCGAATTGATGATAAGCTCAAACTCCGTGGTGCAGCGATCAAACTCTCGTGTAAATTCCCGGTTCCCGGGCTCGTCCAAGACGACCAAACACATCTTCGTCACCGGTGGTGTAGCGTCCTCGCTCGGTAAGGGACTGACGGCTTCGAGCCTCGGCCACCTCCTGCGGGCACGCGGTCTGTCTGTAACAATGCAAAAGCTCGATCCCTATCTGAACGTGGATCCGGGCACGATGAATCCCTTCCAGCACGGCGAAGTCTTCGTTACCGACGACGGCGCCGAGACGGACTTGGACATCGGCCACTATGAGCGCTTCCTCGATGAAAACCTCGAAGGATCGGCCAACGTCACAACCGGCCAGGTCTACTCGACGGTCATCGCCAAGGAGCGCCGCGGCGAATACCTCGGCGACACCGTCCAGGTCATCCCGCACATCACCGATGAGATCAAGCGGCGCATGCGGCTGCCCGCCGAGGGCAAGAACGCCCCGGATGTCATCATCACCGAAATCGGCGGCACGGTGGGGGACATCGAGTCCCAGCCGTTCCTCGAATCCGCCCGCCAGGTCCGCCAGGACATCGGCCGCGGCAACGTCTTCTTCCTCCACGTTTCCCTCGTGCCGTACATCGGCCCCTCGCAGGAGCTGAAGACCAAGCCGACGCAGCACTCCGTTGCCGCGCTGCGCTCCATCGGCATCCAGCCGGAGGCAATCGTGATCCGTTCGGACCGCGAAGTCCCGCAGCCCATGCGCGACAAGATCGGCCGCATGTGCGACGTCGACATCGACGCCGTGATCGGCTGCCCGGACGCCCCGAGCATCTACGACATCCCGAAGACCCTGCACTCCCAGGGCCTGGATTCATACATCGTCCGCGCCCTGGACCTGCCGTTCAAGGATGTGGACTGGACCAGCTGGGACAAGCTGCTCGACGCCGTCCACAACCCGAAGCACGAAGTTGAGATCGCGCTCGTGGGCAAGTACATCGACCTGCCGGACGCCTACCTCTCCGTCACCGAGGCCCTGCGCGCCGGCGGCTTCGCCAACGACACCAAGGTCAAGATCCGCTGGGTCCCCTCGGACGAATGCGAAACCCGCGAGGGCGCTGTGCAGTCCCTGGCCGGCGTCGACGCCATCTGCGTTCCGGGCGGCTTCGGCATCCGCGGCCTCGAAGGCAAACTTGGCGCCCTGAAGTATGCCCGCGAAWCCAAGCTCCCGGTCCTGGGCCTGTGCCTGGGCCTGCAGTGCATGGTSATCGARTACGCCCGCAACGTGGTTGGCCTCGAAGGCGCGTCCTCGTCCGAGTTCGAGCCGGATTCCAAGTACCCGGTCATCGCCACGATGGAAGAGCAGCTGGACATCGTTGACGGCAAGGGCGACCTCGGCGGCACCATGCGCCTGGGCCTGTACGAGGCCAAGCTGGACGAAGGATCCGTCGTCGCCGAAACCTACGGCGCCACGAATGTCAGCGAACGYCACCGGCACCGCTACGAGGTCAACAACAAGTACCGCGAGCAGATYGCCGCCMRGGGCCTGRKSTTCTCCGGAACSTCGCCCGACGGCAAGCTGGTCGAGTWYGTGGARCTTCCCCGCGAMGTCCACCCGTACTACGTGGCCACSCAGGCGCACCCCGAGCTCAGCTCSCGGCCCACGCGCCCGCACCCGCTGTTCGCGGGCCTGATCAAGGCCGCCCTGGGCCACCAGCAGGTCGCCGACTCTGCGCCCGCTGCCACCATCAGCGCCAGCGCCAAGACGGACAGTGCGAAGGCCGATGCCCCGGCCGCTGCGCCCAAGCCCTCGTCGGCAGCAGTGTCCAAGTAATTTCCAACTGAATCAAAGGACGGCGCGATGCCCGGTATGTCTGAGACCCCCAATGCTGCACGGCAGGTTTCGGATGAGCCGAGCCCGCGCCGTCTTTTGTCTTCCCGGAAGGTTTACGAAGGCAGGATCTGGGACGTCGTCAGCGACAGTTTCCAGCTCAACGACGACGGCGACACCCTGGTCCGGGACTACATCGACCATCCCGGCGCGGTGGCCATTCTCCCCATGAACGACGCCGGCGACGTGCTGCTGCTGCGGCAGTACCGGCACCCCGTCGGCATGGATCTCTGGGAGATTCCCGCCGGGCTGCTGGACGTCGAGGGGGAGGACTTCGTCATCGGCGCCGCCCGCGAACTGGCCGAGGAAGCGGACCTCGTGGCGGACCGCTGGAACGTACTGGCGGACTTCTTCAACTCCCCGGGATCCTCCAGCGAAGCCATCCGCATCTACCTGGCCCGCGGCCTGAGCGAGGTGCCGGGACATGAGCGGCACGTGCGCACCGACGAGGAAGCCGAAATCGAACTGCACTGGACCCCGCTGGACGAGGCCGTGCAGGCGGTGCTTGACGGCCGACTGCACAACCCGTCCGCCGTCGTCGGCGTGCTGGCAGCGGCTGCCGCCCGCGCCGACAACTTCGAAAGCCTCCGCCCGGCCGACGCGCCCTGGCCCGCCCATCCCAGCCAGCGCCGATGACCGACGCGCTGATCGCCGAACCCCCAAGGCTGGATCCGGCGGCCCCTGCGCAACTTCCGGACCCTGCGCAATTTCCGGACCCCGCACCGGCGCCCGCGCAACCTCCGGCCCCGGCGGCGTCAGCCGCTCCCGAACGCCCGCCCGCGCGGCCGCTCACCGCGATTGACCGCGCAGTGACTGACTACCTGCAGCACATGAGCGTGGAACGCGGACTCGCGGCAAACACCCTCGCGGCCTACCGGCGTGACCTGGCCCGGTACGCGAGCCACCTCGCCCGGTCGGGACGCCAGCGCCCGTCGGAGGTCATCCGCCACGACGTCACCGGATTCGTCCAGGCGCTCTCCGACGGCTCCGACGGCGGCTCCTCCCTGGGCGTCCGGTCCGCGGCGCGCACCGTCGTGGCCGTGCGCGGCCTCCACAAATTCTGGGCGCTCGAAGGCGTCACACCCACCGACCCCGCCAGCGATGTACACCCGCCCATGCCCGGCAAACGTCTGCCGAAAGCCATCAGCGTCGGCGAGGTCACCAGGATCCTCGAGGCGGCCGGCACGGACACGGCAACCGGCCTGCGGGACCGTGCGCTGCTCGAGTTCCTCTATTCCACCGGTGCCCGCATCAGCGAAGCCGTGGGCCTGGATGTTGACGACATCTCTCTGCAGACCTCCCGGGAGGCAGGTGAAGGCGGTGGCCCGGCAATCGTCCGGCTCTTCGGCAAGGGCTCAAAGGAACGCCTCGTCCCGCTGGGATCCTATGGGGCGCGCGCCCTGGACGCCTACCTGGTCCGCGGGCGGCCCCTGCTGGCCGCCAAGGGCAAGGGCACCCCGGCGCTGTTCCTGAACGCCCGCGGCGGCAGGATCAGCCGGCAAAGCGCCTGGACCATCCTGAAGGCTGCGGCGGACAAAGCCAACATCACCAAAGACGTGTCACCGCACACCCTGCGGCACTCCTTCGCCACCCACCTGCTGGAGGGCGGCGCCGACGTGCGCGTGGTCCAGGAACTGCTGGGACACGCCTCAGTGACCACCACACAGGTCTACACGCAGGTGACGGCCGATACGCTGCGGGAGATCTATGCCGCCGCGCACCCCCGCGCCCTGGGCTAAATCCGCGCCGAGGCACGCCTGCGGCGTGGCACCGCCGGCCCCGGGGGCTGGCGCTAGGGTGGATTCATGAACTCGACAGCTGTCACTCTGTGCTTCCTGCTACGCGACGGAGCTGCCGGCACGCAGGTCCTCCTCGGTACAAAGAAGACCGGGTTCGGAGTCGGAAAGATCGTGGGGCTGGGCGGCCACGTGGAACCGGGGGAGTCCGACGCCGAGGCCGCCTGCCGCGAAGTCTTTGAGGAAGCCGGAATCGTGGTCACAGAAGACGACCTCCGCGTTGCCGGGCTGATCGAATTCGTCTTTCCCGCTCGGCCGGAATGGAACATGTCCACGAGCCTTTTCACCACGCGCCGCTGGTCTGGCGAACCCGTCGAAAGCCAGGAAATGATCCCGGAATGGTTCCAGGTCGCGGCCCTGCCGCTGGCGCGCATGTGGCAGGATGCCGAGCACTGGCTGCCGCTGGCTTTGGGGGAAGGCACGGTGGAAGCCGTCATCACCCTGAACGATGACAACGAGACCGTGGCCTCTGCGGAATATTCTTTGCGGGGCGTGTAACCCCTAGCGGGCGGCCGGAAACAATACAGTTATCCAGCAGTTTCGGACACAACATACTTGGGGGATGCGTGCTTTCGGAGCGCGAACTGGCATTTATCGCCATTCACAAAGACAGTTACCCACTGGTCTACAAATTTGTGCGGCGGCGGGTGGAATCAGCCGAGCTGGCGGAGGAACTCGCCGCGGACGTATTCCGCGTGGTCTGGCAGAAATGGGATGACGCACCACGGACGGATACGGCGTGGCTTCTGACAGTGGCCCGCAATCTGATCGGGAACGCATACCGGAGCCGGGACCGTCAGCAGGCGCTGCAGGACAAGCTGCGCTCCGCGGCCGTTGTCCGGTTCGGTGACGACTCGGACAACGTGGCGGTCCAGGACGCCTTGGCCGGTTTGCGCGAAAAGGACCAGGACATACTCCAGCTCGCCTACTGGGATGAATTGAGTATCGCTGACATCGCGGGCGTGCTGCAGTGCAGCGAGTCCGCCGCCAAGGTCCGGCTGCACCGGGCCCGGGCCGCTTTTCGCAAGCAAATGCCGGTCAGTGCTGACACCATGACACAGAAGATGGGTGCCTGAGATGGATCCGATCAAGAACATGATTTCCGCGGTGGACCCCGTGCACAACGATCCGTCCGTGCCCGACGGCGAGGCAGCACTGCGGCGGATGCTCGCCGAGCCCGGCGAATTTAGCGATCGCCTGCCGCTCAATGTCTCCTCCCTCGCGGACCGGAAGCACCGGCGGGCCAGGCTGGCCGGCGTGCTGACGCTGACCGCGGCGGCGGTCACCGCCGGCGTACTGGTCGCAACGAACCTGGGGGCACTGACCACCGCCCCCGAGCCGGCGGGCACCGTTGCTCCCACGGCGGTTGCGTTCCCGACGGCTTCCGCGACCACCTCAGAGACCGTGACGCCGTCGGCGACACCGACACCCCCGGCAATATCCGCTCCGGCGGCCTGGACTACCTTCACTGACGCGACCGGCCAGGCCACGTTTGAACTCCCCGCCAGTTGGACCGTCTCCCAGACGCCGAAAACAATTAATGGTGGCTTCTTCAACACCGTTGAGGTGAGGAATTCAGAGGGCAAGAAGATATCAACCCTGGGCCTGGTCTACGACGGAGCGGGAGGACCCGTGTGCCCGGTTCCCAAGCCGTTTTCCACCCTCGACTCGGTGGTTCTCGATATCCCGCAAAAGGCGAACAAGCTCAAGGAAAGTCCCCGGGGCCCGTCGGCGTTTGTTTTTCGGATCATCCAAGGTGACAAAGTCTATGGATCCGTGGCGCTGACTGACATGGATCTGGCTCCGGACACCACCACGTGCGCGTTGTACAACAGCATCTTGGGCCCGGACGACGTGCCTTTCGCACAGTTCGGGGATGCCCTGTGGCTCACCGCTGACGGTGAGGACGCGCCTCTGACCTTTGCTTCCGTTGCCGAGGCCAAGGGGTACATGCAGACACAGGAGTACCAGGACATCAAGCGCATGCTCGTTTCGCTTTCGTTGACGCCAACATCAACGCGTTTCACGAGCGCAGCAGCAGATGCCTCGTTCAATCTGCCCGTCGGATGGACCGCAAAGGACGTGCCTGCAGGCACCCCGGACGTTCCCGCCTCGGGAATCCAGGTCTCAGACGAGACCGGCAAGAAGGTAGCGAGCTTCTACTACGGTGCGGGCGCCGGCCTCGGAGGGGCGTGCGGTCCGGAGAAGTACAAGGCGACCGAACTGGACACAGCGTCGACGTCCCTTACTGAACAATGGGCCTTCGATGCCGGAGTCCGGTTCTCCTACCGGGTGCTTGACCAGACTTCGATCGGGAAGGGCTTCAGCTACCAGGTTGGTCTGGTGGACAAGTCCAGCGGCCAACTGACGGACAGTTGCCTCATGTATTCCGTGGTGAGCGGGGCGCCCAGGGGCTCACTGATCTTCGCCGACAGGGCTTCCAAGGGTCCTGGCGAGCCAGTGTTCAAAAGCCTCACGGAGGCTAAGGCCTACATGGGGACACCCGAGTACAAAAAGCTCAAGAACATGGTTGTCAGCCTCAGGATGCCGGCATAAGGCTTTCGAGAAGCGGCGGGGTGGCCACCTTGTGCAGGGGGACCAGCCCGCCGTCACCCGATCAGCCAGGACGGTCCGTTTGACAAGCAGTGCACCGGGGTTGCCGGTAGCCTGCGGGAACCATCCGCACACACAACTTCAAGCACCAACAGCACAACGGGGGAATCACATGGAATCGACCAACCACAGGATCACTGGAGGAGCTGCTTTCAGCCTTGAGGAAACCGCGCCGCATTCCCCCGCGAAGCCCTCCAAAAGCTTCCCCGGGCGCCGGAAGGCCGCGGTGGCGGCCCTAGCCACGGCCCTACTGCTCGGCTCCACAGCCTGCGGCCCCTCCGGGTCACCGGCCGCCGGACAGGGCGGCGCAGCCGCGCCGTCGGCCACCGCAACGGCAACGGAAACAGCCACTGCGACGCCGTCTGCGACGGCGGGGTCGTCGTCGGCAGTCGCCACGACACCGGCGGCGCCGGCAACGGAGAAATGGCAGACTTACACGAGCACAAACGGGAAAGTGAGCTTCGACTATCCTGCCGGATGGACTTTAGCAACGCCGGCAGGCCTTGGCGCGGCGCCGAACATCGACGTCGACGTGTCGGACGCCTCGGGCATGGTGGTGGCGTCACTCCACTACGGACCGTCCGGTGCCGGGCTCGGCGGCGCCTGCCAGAACCCCGTACCTTACAGCGTCCTGGACTCGATGGAGTTGTCGTTGCCGCACAACACTGCCGCCGCTGACACCATCACGCCCCACTTTGCCTTCCGTGCCCTTCTGGAAGCGGGCCGCGTCACCGCTTCGTACGGCATCGCGGGCAGTGCAGCCGGCAAGGACGGAAAGTCCTGCATGTTCTACAACGTGGTCAGTGGTCCGGCAGAGTCGCCCTTCTACTACTTTGCCGACGCCGTCCAGGTCAACAGCGGCGGCACTGAACAGAACGGAAACCGTCAGGGCGCCAAGACCTTCCCCTCGCTGGAAGCTGCGAAGGCCTACATGCAGACCCCGGAGTACGTGAACGCGAAGCGCATGATCACCTCGCTGAAAATCAAGGCCGGCTAGGCGAAACGCCGCAGGCTCAGCGCCGCAGGCACTACACGGCAGGCGCAAGACCGCAGGCAGTACAAACGCGGGCAGAAATTACGCGCACAGACCAACGCGGACCGGTCACTTTTTTTGGGGGGGTGACCGGTCCGCGTTTTCTTTGCTTGGTGCCGGGCTGATGTGCGGCAGAGCCTGCTAAGCCAGGTGCCGTTCCTCGACGCCGTTGTACTCGCTCAACGGGCGGATCAGGGAGTTCGCATCCAGCTGCTCCATGATGTGCGCTGTCCAGCCGGTGATGCGGCTGGCGACGAACAGGGGAGTGAAGGTGGCGGTGTCGAAGCCCATGAGGTGGTAGGTGGGGCCGGTTGGATAGTCGAGGTTCGGTTTGATCCCCTTCGCCTCGTCCATCGCGGTCTCAAGCCCGTTGTATAGGCCCAACAGTTCGGGGCGGCCATAATGGGCGATCATCTTGTCCAGCGCCGACTTCATGGTGGGCACGCGGGAGTCGCCGTGCTTGTAGACGCGGTGGCCGAAGCCCATGACCTTCTTCTTCTGGGCCAGGGCGTCCTCCATCCAGGCCTTCGCCCGGACGTGGGCGTCCTCCAATGACTCCTCCGGCCTGATGCCGATCTCGTCGAAGGTGTGCATGACGGCCTCATTGGCTCCACCGTGAAGCGAGCCCTTGAGGGCGCCGATGGCGCCCGTCACGGCCGAGTGCAGGTCCGACAGCGTGGACGTGATAACCCGGGCCGTGAAGGTGGAGGCATTGAAGGAGTGCTCGGCGTACAAGATCATGGAAACGTTAAACGCGTCGACTACTTCCGGGACGGCCTCCTCGCCGAAGGTCATCCAGAGGAAGTTGGCGTCGTAGCCCAGATCCTCGCGGGGTTCCACCACGTCCTGGCCGCGCCGGCGCCGCTGGTCGTAGGCCACCACGGCCGGCATTGCCGCGAACAGATCAATGGCCTTTGCCAGATTGCCCTCGCGCGAGGAGTCATTCTCGAGCGGGTGCCGTGCACCCATGACCGAGGCCGCCGTCCGGCAGACATCCATGGGATGCGATGTGGTGGGCAGGGCGTCGATTACCTGTTTGATCACCGGATCCAGCGCGCGGCCGGCACGCTCCCTGGCGGTGAACTCCGCCAGCTGGTCCGTGGTGGGCAGCTCGCCGTTCCAGAGCAGGTACGCGACTTCCTCGAAGCTGCACTTGGCGGCCAGTTCCTGCACCGGATAGCCGCGATACAGCAATGAATTGGTGTCCGGGTTGACCTTGGAGACCGCTGTGTAGTCAACTACGACACCGGCGAGGCCTTTTTTGATGTCCTGTTCAGCCATGCTGAAACTCCTTTGTCTCTGACTCCTGTACCGGCACGAGCCGGTGGTTCTGTGTGGGCTTACTTACCGGGGATCTGGAAATTGAACACTCCAGTGTCAAAACGGTTGTAAGCCTCATAGTCAACAAGATCGTACAAACGCGCACGGGTCAGCATGCTTCCAACCTGTGCCTCCTGAGTTCCGTCGGCCTTAATCGATTCCAGAGTACGCTCCGCAGCGCCCATGGCACTACGGAGCAGCGTCACCGGATAGATGACCATATTGACCCCGACGCCGGCCAGCTCTTCCACGGTGAACAGGGCGCTCTGGCCGAATTCGGTCATGTTGGCCAGGATCGGGACGTCGACGGCGTCGCGGATGGCCTGGAACTCACTCAGATCCTTCATAGCCTCGGGGAAAATCGCGTCCGCACCGGCCTCCACGAGCGCCTTGGCGCGCTCCTGTGCGGCCTCGAGCCCGTCGGTGGCACGGATGTCCGTCCGGGCCATGATCAGGAAGTTCGGGTCGCGCCGGGCGTCGGCCGCGGCCCGGATCCGCTTGGTGGCGGTGTCCAGGTCCACCACGTTCTTACCGTCGAGGTGGCCGCAGCGCTTGGGGTTGAACTGGTCCTCGATGTGGCAGCCGGCCAGGCCGGCGTTCTCGAGTTCCTGGACCGAACGGGCCACGTTCATGGGCTCGCCGAAGCCCGTATCGGCGTCGACGATTGCCGGCAGGTCCGTCATCCGGGCGATCTGCCCGGCGCGGGTGGCCACCTCGGTGAGGGTGGTCAGCCCGATGTCCGGCAGCCCCAGGTCGTTGGCCAGGACCGCGCCGGAAATGTACACCCCGGCGAAGCCCTTCTCCTCGATCAGCCGGGCCGAGAGCGGGTTGAACGCGCCGGGGAACTGCTGGATCGTGCCGGATGCGAGGAGTTCGCGGAACCGGACCCGCTTCTGCTCCGGAGTGACCTTCGAGTACAGCATCAGAAAAGTCCCTTCGGTGCGGCGGCGAGGTCGATCACGCCGTCGGCAGCCTTGATGTTCAGCTGGTCCAGCTCGCCGGCGCCGAGCTCGGGGAGCCGGGCGGCCGCGGCGAGGAAGCGCTCGATTTCCGCGCCGCCCACCAGACCGGCGGCGAGGGTGCGGAACTTGTTGACGTACTGCTCCCGCGCGAACGGCCGGGCGCCCAGCGGGTGGGCGTCGGCCACGGCGATGTCATCGGTGATGACGGTGCCGTCCTTGAGCGTGATCTCCACGGTGCCGCCGAAAGCCTTCTCCGCGATGTCCAGGGAGTGGTAGCGCCGGGTCCATTCCGGATCCTCCACCGTGGTGACCTTGTGCCAGAGTTCCACGGTGTCCGTACGGCCGGCGCGTTCCGGGGCGTAGGAGTCCACGTGGTGCCAGGTGCCGTCCTGCAGGGCGACGGTGAAAATGTACGGGATGGAGTGGTCCAGGGTTTCCCGGCTGGCCGTGGGATCGTACTTCTGCGGATCGTTGGCGCCGGAGCCGATCACGTAGTGCGTGTGGTGGCTGGTCTTGATCAGCACGGAATCGACGTTGGCCGGGTCCGTGACCTCGGGGTGTTCGCCGTGGAGCTTGCGGGCCAGGTCGATCCAGGCCTGCGCCTGGTATTCGGCCGAGTGCTCCTTGGTGTAGGTGTCCATGATGGCGCGCTTGGCCTCGCCGGGCGTCGGCAGCGGCACCTCGTAGGAGGCGTCCGGGCCGTCCAGCATCCAGGCGATCACGCCGTCTTCGCCTTCGTAGATCGGCACCGGGGAGGTCTGCCCGCGCATGGCACGGTCCGCGGATTCGACGGCCATCTTGCCGGCGAACGCGGGGGCGTGGGCCTTCCAGGTGGAGATCTCGCCCTTGCGGGACTGCCGGGTGGCGGTGGTGGTGTGCAGCGCCTGGCCGACGGACTGGAAGATGGTCTCGACGTCGAGGCCCAGCAGGGTGCCGATGCCGGCGGCGGCGGAGGGGCCGAGGTGCGCCACGTGGTCGATCTTGTGCTTGTGCAGGCAGATGGCCTTGACCAGGTTGACCTGGATCTCGTAGCCGGTGGCGATGCCGCGGATCAGGTCCTGGCCGTCGGAGCCGACGTGCTGGGCCACGGCCAGGATCGGGGGAATGTTGTCTCCCGGGTGCGAGTAGTCCGCGGCCAGGAAGGTGTCGTGGTAGTCGAGTTCGCGGACCGCGACGCCGTTGGCCCAGGCAGCCCATTCGGGGGAGACGCGTTCCTCGATGCCGAAGACCTTGGCGCCCTTGCCGCCGGTGCTGGGGCCATGGGTCAGCGCCTGCGCCCGGGCCGCGACGATCGGGGCACGGTTCAGCGACGCGATCGCCACCGAGGCGTTATCGATGATCCGGTTGATCACCATATCGGTGACCTCATCGGTGACGGCTACGGGATCGGCGGCGACCTTGGCGATCTTGTAGGCGAGCTGGTCCTCGCGGCCCAGGTTTTCCTCGCTCTTGTAGACGCGGACGTGGTGTTCCTTAACCATGGTGCTCCTTTTGCTGAGGTGTATGCGTGGCTTTGACGTGGGAAAGGCTGCGGTGCAGGTGAAGCGTGGTGGCGGCCTCCGCCAGCCGCGGATTGCCGGCGGCGATCGCCTCGGCGATCGCGGCGTGCTCGGCGGCGGCGGCGGTGAGCCGATCGGCGTCGTCGGCGGCCAGGCGCCGGACGCGCACGAGATGGACGCGGAGGCTGCGCATGGCCTGGGCGAGGTAGGAGTTGGAGATGGCGGCGTCGATGGCCGTGTCCAGCCGTCCCACCAGAGAGTAGTAGTCGTGCAGGGCCGGATCCTGCCCGCCGATCAGTTCCGGGGCCCGGAGCAGTTCGCGCCGGAGCGCATCGAAGACCGCCGGATCGCCGCGCTCCGCGGCGAGGGCGGCGGCCTTGCCTTCGAGGGTTTCGCGCAGTTCGAACAGTTCGTCGATGTCGTCCAGGGAAATGTCGGTCACGACGACGCCGCGGCCGCCCGTCGTCGTCAGTCCCTCGGCTGTGAGCCGGCTCAGGGCCTCCCGCAGCGGCGTGCGTGAAATGCCCAGCCGCTCGGACTGCTCCACTTCCGCGAGCACGGTTCCGGGCAGGAGGCGCCACTCGATGATGTCCTCGCGCAGGGCCTCGTAGGCCTTGTCGCTGGCGCGCATCCTGCCTCCTTCAGTGGTGGCCTTATCGGGTGGAACATCAACAGTGTATACACGGAGAGCCACTTTGCCCAGCAATGGCCGCCTGAATCTAGGAAATTGGTTATCTGTGTATACATGGCTCTTGTCCGCCCAGTCCGCCCCGGTCTACCATGGGCAGCAACACAACGTCGTGGACAGGATGAATGCCATGGATACCAAGAGCTATCGGGCCGCCTACGAACGCAGCCTGAATCACCCCGACGAGTTCTGGCTGGAGGCCGCTCGCGGGATCTCCTGGTCGAAGCCGCCGCGGCGGGCCCTCGATCCCGGCCGGGCGCCGCTCTATGACTGGTTTCCCGACGGTGTCCTGAACACGTCCTACAACGCCCTGGACCGGCACGTCGCCGAAGGCCGGGGTGGGCAGGACGCCCTCATTTACGACTCCGCCATGCTGGGCACCCGGCAGAGCTACACGTATGCGGAACTGACGGAGCTCGTGGCCCGGTTCGCCGGTGTGCTGCGCCGCAGCGGGGTCGGCAAGGGCGACCGCGTGGTGATCTACATGCCGATGATCCCCGAGGCCGCGATCGCGATGTTGGCCACCGCGCGGCTCGGCGCCGTGCACTCGGTGGTTTTCGGCGGCTTCGCTCCCAAGGAGCTCGCCGCCCGGATCCGGGACGCCGCCCCGGCGGCGGTGGTGACGGCGACCGGCGGCATCGAGCCCTCGCGCCGGATCGAATACCTGCCCGCCGTCGCCGAGGCCCTCGACCTGGCTGATGCCCCCGGGACCCCGGTGTTGGTCAAGGCCCGGGACGGCTTCACCGCCACGGTGGAGTCCATGGCGGCCGACCACTCCGGGTGGCTCGACTGGGACACCGAGATGGCCTCCGCCGCGCCGGCCGCGCCGGTGGACGTCAAGGCGACGGATCCCCTGTACATCCTTTACACCTCGGGCACCACCGGCTCGCCCAAGGGGGTGGTGCGGGACAACGGCGGCCATGCCGTGGCCCTGTCGTGGACGATGGAAAACGTCTACGACGTCGGCCCTGGGGACGTCATGTGGACGGCCTCGGACGTCGGCTGGGTGGTGGGCCACTCCTACATTGTGTACGGGCCGCTGCTCGCCGGCGCCACCTCGGTGCTGTACGAAGGAAAGCCGGTGGGAACCCCCGACGCCGGCGCGTTCTGGCGGGTGATCCAGGACCACAAGGTCAACGTGCTGTTTACCGCCCCCACCGCGCTGCGGGCTATCCGGAAGGCGGACCCCGAGGGCCAGCTTGTCGGCAACTACGACATTTCCAGCCTGCGGACCCTGTTCGCGGCCGGCGAGCGGCTGGACACGGACACCTTCCACTGGGCCTCGCGGGTGCTGGGCGTCCCGGTGGTCGATCACTGGTGGCAGACGGAGACCGGCTGGGCCATCTGCGCCAACCCGCGCGGCCTGGCCGAGCTGCCGATCAAGGCCGGCTCGCCGAGCGTCCCGATGCCCGGGTTCCGGCTCAACATTGTCGACGGCGGGGGCGCTGACGTCGAGGCCGGCACGGAAGGCAACATCGTGCTGGGCCTGCCGCTGCCGCCCGGCACCCTGACCACGCTGTGGCGCAACGACGAACGCTACATCTCCTCCTACCTGCAGGCATTCGAGGGCTACTACGCCACCGGCGACTCCGGCTACCGGGACTCGGAGGGCTACGTCTTTGTGATGGGCCGCACCGACGACATCATCAACGTCGCCGGACACCGGCTTTCCACCGGCGCCATGGAACAGGTGATCGGCCAGCACCCGGCGGTCGCCGAATGCGCGGTGGTGGGCCTCGCGGACCCGCTCAAGGGCCAGCGTCCCAGCGGCTACGTGGTCCTCAAATCCGGTGTGGACGTTCCCGAGGACGTGCTGGCCAGGGACCTGATCGCCCTGGTCCGGCGCGACATCGGGGCCGTGGCGGACTTCAAGCACGTCACCGTGGTGGAGGCGCTGCCCAAGACCCGTTCGGGCAAGATCCTGCGCAAGACCATGCGCCAGATCGCCGACGGAGACGACTACGTGGTGCCGTCCACGATCGAGGACGCGGGCGTGATCGACCGGCTGCTCGAAACCCTGCGCCCCGCCGCTTCGGAGTAGTTCCATCCCGAAACTCTGCGCTGCGTGACGCCCGACGGGGGAGTAACCCCACGGCCGGCGGTGCTGGCTACGGCCGCGGCCGGGTCCATCGGTATTCGTTTTCCGGCCGGCCGGGGGCGCCGTAGCGTGCCGCGCGGGAGACTGTGCCGGCGTCGGCGAGGTATTCGAGGTAGCGCCGGGCGGTGACCCGGGACATGCCGAGCGCCTCCATGACCTCGCTGGCCG
This sequence comes from Arthrobacter sp. 05T47, assembly GCF_056395825.1. Classification (NCBI taxonomy): domain Bacteria; kingdom Bacillati; phylum Actinomycetota; class Actinomycetes; order Micrococcales; family Micrococcaceae; genus Arthrobacter; species Arthrobacter sp. 05T47. Next base: position 22,017 of record NZ_JBFTKG010000013.1, read on the forward strand.
AGACCGCCCCGTCCTGCGCCTTGATGTAGTCCTGGACTGATTCCAGCGTGGATACGGCCAGACCCTTGGGCAGCGAGACCTCGGACGGGGCGCGGAGGCTGGCGAAGGCCTGGTCCACGTCGCTTTGGGACGCCCGGGCCCCGGCGACGCCGGTCACCGGCGATGCCAGCTGCTCGCGGAACAGCCGGTAGCTGGCGAGTTTGTCCGCAAACGTTGCGTAGGTGAACGGCTTGATCAGGTACTGGACGACGCCGGTGGCCACGGCGCTGCGTACGATGTTCAGTTCCCGCACGGCGGTAATGGCAATGATGTCCGCGAACAGCCCGGCAGCCCGCATCCGCCGTGCGATGTCCAGCCCGTGCAGGTCCGGGAGGTTCATGTCCAGCAGCACCAGCTCCACCGGGTTGCCCGCCGCCGCGAAGTCCGTGAGCAGGCGCAGGGCGGACTGCCCGTCCGGCGCGGAGCCCGCCAGGGTGAAACCGTCCAGCCTTTCGATATAGGCGGCGTGCGCCGCAGCGGCAATGGGCTCGTCTTCGACGACGAGCACCCGGATGTCGCTCATGGCTGTTCCTCTGTTGTGGACGGCAGTGTTGTGGGCGGTGGTGTGGACGGCGGTGGTGTGGGCGCCGGTGTTGTGGACGGCGGCGGTGTGACCGGCAGGGTGACGCGGAACAGCGCCCCGGCCGGGCTGGTGATTGTCATGGTACCGCCCAGCCGCTGCACGGCCTGGCGGACCAGGGCCAGCCCCAGGCCCCGCCCGAAGGGGCCTGGCGTCTTGGTGCTGAAGCCGTGCCGGAAGACGTCCTCCACGGCCGCGGGGTCAATCCCGGGGCCGCTGTCTTCCACCGTGATCTCCACGGCGGAGCCGGTGGTCTCCACCGTCAGCTCCACCAGCCGGGGCGCCGGCGCTTCGGCCGCGGCGTCGATGGCGTTGTCCAGCAGGTTTCCCAGGATGGCCACGAGGTCCTGCACGGCCAGTCCGGTCACGGCCGTGGAGCCGCCGGCGCTGAGGATCAGTTCGACGCCGCGCTCGTGCGCCTCGGCGGCCTTGCCCATGATCAGGGCCCCGAGGACAGGTTCCTCGATGGAGCTGACAATGTCGTCCGTCAGCCGCTGGCTGAGCTCCAGGTCCTTGGTGGCGTAGTCCAGTGCCTCAGGTGCCCGGCCCAGTTCCATGAGCGAGACGATGGTATGGAGCCGGTTGGCGTGCTCGTGGGTCTGGGCGCGGAGGGCGTCCGAGAGCGTGCGCATGGTTTCAAGCTCGCTGCCCAGGGACTCGATTTCGGTGCGGTCCCGGATAGTGGCCACAGTGCCGTAAACATGCGCCCCGGAAGCCGCTCCCCGCTGGCGGCCTGTGGCGGTGGCAGGCCCCACTGCGGGGCCCTGGTTGACCACCAGGACCCTGGAATCGGTCAGGTGAAGCTCGTCGAGCGCCGTCCGCCCGGATTCGAAAAGTTCCTTCAGGCTGGGTGCAAGCGGCAGGTCCGCGAGGGAGGGGGCCATCTGGCGGCCGCCGCCCGCGTCGCCGGTGGCATTCGTCCCGGCAGCATCCGTCCCGGCAGCGCCAGCGCCGTCGGCTGACTGCTTCGGCAACCCCAGCAGGTCGGCGGCCTGGTCGTTGTACATGACCACCTTGCCCTGCGGGTCGATGAGGATCACGCCCTCACGCACCGAATGCAGCACTGATTCGTAGTACGCGAAGAGCTGGCCCAACTGCTCCGGTCCCCAGCCGCGGGTCACCCGGCGCAGGTACCGCCCCAGGAGCCAGGACGCCAGCGAACCAACTGCCAGCAGCGCCAGGGCGATGGCCAGCACCGCCGGCAGCCTGCCGGAGACCGCCACATCTACCGTCCGGACCGTCACGCCCGCGGCCACGAGCGCCCGTACGTTGCCGTCCGCATCTTTGACCGGGGCGATGGTGCGCACGGACGGGCCGAGGGTGCCGGCCGTGACCTCCGTGAAGACCTGGCCGTTGAGGGCTGCGTCGATGGAGCCGATATACGGCTTGCCCAGTTCCTCGTTGCGCGGATGGGTCCACCGCGTCCGGTCCGGGGCCATGATCGTGACGAAATCCGCGCCGGCATCGTTCATGATCTTCAAGGCATACGGCTGGAGCAGGGCTGACGGGTCGGCGGCGCTCGCCGCCTGCAGGACGAAGGGAGCGTCGGCCACCGTGGTGGCAATGCCGGCCATCCGGCGTCCGGCCTCGTCGTAGGCATGATCGCGTGCGTCGACGAACGTGGCCGTGCCCACGATGGCCGTCAGCGCCACGATGAACAGCAGATTGGCCGCAAACAGCCTGCGGGCGATGCTCCAGCGCTGGATCATCAACACCTTCCATGACCAATATGAACGTAAGGGTGATGCGCGTCACCTTGTCATCAATGATGGGGTTACACGCAAGAACGGACAGTGACCGGACCACAGAGTGGGCCTCACGAAAGTCCAGCCTATCCAAGGAGAACACCATGGCCTCTCAACGAGGAGAGTCGGCAGCACCGGCCGCAACGCTGGCCAAGAAGCGCAAGGGACTGGACAAGTCCCACTACCTTTACATTGCAGTCATCGTCGCCGTCATTGCAGGTGCCGTCATCGGTCTGATGTTCCCCGAGGTCGGCAAATCCCTCAAGCCGCTGGGCGACGGCTTCATCAAACTCATCAAGATGATGATCGCGCCGGTGATCTTCTGCACGATCGTGCTGGGCATCGGTTCCATCGCCAAGGCCGCCACAGTCGGCAAGGTCGGCGGCCTGGCGCTCGGCTACTTCGTCGTCATGTCCACCTTTGCCCTGGCGATCGGCCTCGTGGTGGGCAACCTGATCCACCCGGGCGAGGGCCTCAAGCTCGCCCCCTACGATCCGAACAAGAAGGCGGCGGTCGACAGCACCGTTGACTTCCTGCTTGGCATCATCCCGGGCGACATTCCCGTGCTGCCGACTCTGCTCGCCGCGATCCTGGTCGGCTTCGCCCTGCAGAAGATGGGCCCGCAGGGAGCCCCGATCCTCAAGGCCGTGGGCTACGGACAGGMCCTGGTATTCCGCATCCTCATCATGATCATGTGGCTGGCTCCCGTCGGAGCCTTCGGTGCGATCGCCGCCGTCGTCGGTGCTACCGGTTTCCAGGCCATCATCAGCATGGCCACCCTGATGGGCGCCTTCTACATCACCTGCGCCCTGTTCATCGTGGTGATCCTCGGCGGCCTGCTCAAGGTGGTCGCCGGCGTCAGCATCTTCAAGCTCATGAGGTACCTCGGCCGCGAATACCTGCTGATCTTCTCCACGTCTTCCTCCGAAGCCGCGCTGCCCCGCCTGATCGCGAAGATGGAACACCTCGGCGTGTCCAAGCCGGTGGTCGGCGTCACCGTGCCCACGGGCTACTCCTTCAACCTGGACGGCACCGCCATCTACCTGACCATGGCCGCGCTCTTCGTCGCCAACGCCATGGGCACGCCGCTGGACCTTGGCGCCCAGGTTTCCCTGCTGGTCTTCATGATCATCGCCTCCAAGGGTGCCGCCGGCGTTACCGGCGCCGGCCTCGCCACACTAGCCGCCGGACTCCAGGCGCATGCTCCTCAGCTGCTCGGCGGCGTGGGCATGATCGTCGGCATCGACCGGTTCATGTCCGAGGCCCGCGCCCTGACCAACTTCACCGGCAACGCCGTCGCCACCGTGCTGATCGGCACCTGGGTCAAGGAGATCGACGGACACCGCGTGGACCGTGTCCTCGCCGGTGCCGAGCCCTTCGACGAAGAGACCATGCTCGCCGGCCACACCGCTGTGCAGACCACAGAGCAGGACGTCACCGAAAAGCCGGAACAGCCGGCCCAGCCGGTCCTGGCAAACGCCTGACCCGGACGCTATCTGATCCTGTAGCTACGGAAAACTGCGCGGACGCCGACCAGCGTCCGGGCAGTTTTTTGTCCGCCCGGCCCGTGGCTGCGGAGGCCGGGCCGTGGTTACACCCTCCCGCCCCGGGCGGGAACCTTCGAGTTCTACCGGAACCTCAAGGCTCAGATGACGGCGGTTGTCAAGGTCCGTCGAATACCGCGCCGGGCGCTGTAACCTTGGGAGGAACGTGCTGGGCCCTGGGCCCGGTGGCAGGAATATGAAGCACGACAATCACCGTCATCGAAAGTGTGGATAGATACGTGAGCAGCGAACAGGGTTCAGCAACTCTGGAAGGCATCGAACTCGATCTGGAAGACGCCGTCATGGGCCCCACTGGGCGGCCCCAACGCGACTTTCCGGAGCCCGCACCGCTGTCCTCCCACGGTCCTGCGCGGGTCATCGCCATGGTCAACCAGAAGGGCGGGGTGGGCAAAACCACGTCCACCATCAACCTCGCTGCAGCCCTGGCTGAGTACGGCCGCCGCGTGCTCCTTGTCGACTTCGATCCGCAGGGCGCCCTGTCCGCGGGACTCGGCACGAATCCGCACGAACTCGACCTCACCGTGTACAACGTGCTGATGGACCGCAAAGTGGACATCCGCGACGCCATCCAAAAGACCGGCGTGGAAAACGTTGACCTGCTTCCTGCCAACATCGACCTCTCTGCCGCCGAGGTGCAGCTGGTTAACGAAGTGGCCCGCGAGCAGGTCCTGGACCGGGCCTTGAAAAAGGTCGAGGACGACTACGACGTCGTCCTGATCGACTGCCAGCCCTCACTCGGCCTGCTCACCGTCAATGCGCTGACGGCTGCCCACGGCGTCATCATCCCGCTGATCTGTGAATTCTTCGCCCTGCGCGCCGTGGCGCTGCTCGTGGAAACCATCGACAAGGTCCAGGACCGCCTCAATCCGCGCCTGCAGGTCGACGGCGTGCTCGCCACGATGTACGACGCCCGGACCCTGCACGGCCGCGAGGTAATCGCCCGCCTGGTGGAGGCCTTCGGTGACAAGGTCTTCGAAACAGTCATCAAGCGCTCCATCAAGTTTGCCGACGCCACGGTTGCGGCCGAGCCCATCACCACCTACGCGGGCAACCACGTCGGTGCCGACGCCTACCGCCGCCTGGCCAAAGAGCTGATCTCGCGCGGCGGCGCGCCCTAGCCAGGATCGTGGCAGGCGCCTTCGCTCCGCCAGCAAGTCCCGACATGCCCGCGGAGCTGGACGCACGTCCGGACTCTGCAGGGCCGGCCGGGAAGAAGCCCGGCTTCGAGGTGCGGCTGGCCAACTTCACGGGCCCGTTCGACCTCCTGCTCGGCCTGATCTCGAAGCACCAGCTGGACATCACCGAGGTGGCGCTGTCCACGGTCACTGACGAGTTCATCAAGTACATCAGGGGCCTGCAGAAGCTCGGGGAAGAATGGGCGCTGGATGAGGCCAGCGAATTCCTGGTCATCGCGGCCACCCTCCTGGACCTCAAAGCGGCCCGGCTGCTGCCCGCAGGCGAAGTCGAGGACGACGAGGACATCGCCCTGCTGGAAGCCCGGGACCTCCTCTTCGCCCGGCTCCTGCAGTACAAGGCCTTCAAGCACGTGGCCGGCATGATGGGCTCGACCCTCGAACTTGAAGCCCGGCGGTATCCCCGGCAGGTTGCCCTGGAGGGGCACATTGCCGCACTGCTTCCGGAACTGCTGTGGCGGCACACCCCCGAACAGTTCGCCGGCCTGGCCGAGGCAGCCCTCAAGCCCAAGGAGGCAGCCCCCACGGAAGTGGGCCTCGCGCACCTGCACGGTGCGCCCGTGAGCGTCAAGGAACAGGCCGAGCTGCTGGGGGCCAGGTTGCGGCTGGGTACGCCGCTGACGTTCCGGGCGCTGATCGCCGACGCCGAATCCACACTGGTGGTGGTGGCGCGGTTCCTGGCGCTGCTGGAGCTCTTCCGCGACCGCGCCGTGGGCTTCGACCAGCTCCTGCCACTCGGCGACCTGACCGTGCACTGGACGGCGGATACCCAGGAGTGGAGCAGCGAAAACCTGAGTGAAGAATACGAGGACCAGCCGTGAACGAACGATTGCCTGACCCGCAGCAGGACACGGGATCGGACACTGCCCTGGACGTTGCGAGCCTGCCCGGCGGCGCCCGCGCTGCCCTGGAAGCCGTGCTGATGGTGATCGACGAACCGGCCACGGCCACGGCGCTGGCCGCCGGGCTGAACCTGACGGTCGACGTCGTCGAGTCCCTCCTCGCTGAACTGCAGCGTGAGTATAACGGCTATACTGTTAATGCCCCGGATGCGGACGTCGCCACCCTGGCCGGCAAAAAAGTCGGCAAGAAAGTCGGCCACAATGCCGCCCCCCGGGGTTTTGAATTGCGGAATATCGCCGGAGGCTGGCGGATCTATTCCCGCGCGGAGTTCGCCGAGATTGTTGGCGAATTCGTGTTGGAGGGACAAACAGCCAGGCTGACGCAGGCGGCGCTCGAAACGCTCGCCGTCATCGCTTACCGCCAGCCCGTATCAAGGGCGCGGGTGTCTGCAATTCGAGGAGTCAATGTTGACTCTGTCGTACGGACGCTGACGCAGCGGGGGCTGATCGAGGACTCGGGAACCGATCCCGAGTCCGGGGCAATCCTGTACCGCACGACATCGTATTTCCTCGAGCGGATGGGAATTGGCTCCGTGGCTGAACTGCCGCAGCTTTCCCCCCACCTTCCAGGTCTGGAAGGGATCGAGGAATACTACGACGCAGGAAGTATGTAGCAGTATTAATTCAGGCTTTACGCAGGCACCACGCCTGCACAAAGAGTATCCAGCGGGCAGAACAATTTGCCCGGCCGGCGGGTGTTGTCGGGAGACAGCGGCCGCAGGCCAACAACGTAAGGACGGGTCATGACACAGGCGGGACGCCAGGGTTCACCACGTAACAGTTCGGGACGCAACAGTGCCGGACAAAGCAGTGCCGGACAAAACAGTGCCGGTCAAAGCAGTGCCGGACAAAACAAGTCACAGGGCTCAGGCCGGCCGCAGGGCGGCTCGGGCCGCAGCAGCGGAGCCGGATACGGCGGCAGCCGCAGCGGCGGAGCCGGATACAAGGGCGGCGGAGACCGCCCCTTCAAGCACCCCAAGCCCCGCGAAGAGGCCTTCATCGATCCGGACCTGCAGGGACAGGACGGCGCGCCGTCGGCGGCCCGCCAGGGTTCCGCTGACTGGAAGTCGAAGGCGCCCTCGGGCAAGGAAGCAGCCCGCAAGGCCGCCGCGCGCAAGCCCGGCTCCGGCAAGGCCCCCGGCACCCCCGGCGCCCTCAAGCCCAAGCCGCGCACCGGCGCCGCCAAGTTCGCCGGTCCCCGCGCGTTCGGCAGCGAACGCTTCGGCCAGAACCTCGGACCGGTACGCAAGCCCGGCCGCAACCGCGGACCGCGCCGCGAAGTGCCCCAGTCTGAGCTGCACGACGCCGACGGCACCCGCCTCCAGAAGGTCATGGCCTCCGCCGGCGTCGCCTCACGGCGCGTATGCGAGGAAATGATCGCCGAAGGCCGTGTGGAGGTCGACGGCCAGGTCGTCACCGAGCTCGGCGTCCGCGTCGACCCCAAGACAGCCGTGATCCACGTTGACGGCCTGCGCATCCAGCTGGACGAGAACATGGTCTACATGGTCTTCAACAAGCCCAAGGGCGTTGTCTCCACCATGGAGGACCCGGACGGACGCCCGTGCATCAGCGACTTCGTCCGCAACCACCACGGCGAACGCCTCTTCCACGTGGGCCGGCTCGACGTCGCCACCGAGGGCCTGCTGCTCCTGACAAACGACGGCGAGCTCGCCAACCGCCTGACGCACCCGTCCTACGAAGTGCCCAAGACCTACCTCGTGCAGGTCCGCGGGCCGTTCCCCCAGGGCGTGGGCGCGGAACTGAAGGCCGGCGTCGAGCTCGAGGACGGCATCGCCTCGGTGGACTCCTTCAAGCTCGTGGACTCCACTCCCGGGCACGTGCTGATCGAGGTCGTGCTGCACTCTGGCAAGAACCGAATCGTCCGTCGCTTGTTCGACGCCGTCGGCTTCCCCGTGCTGCGCCTGGTCCGGGTCAAGGTTGGCCCCATCGGGCTGGGCGACCAGCGCCAGGGCAGCATCCGCAACCTCGGCAAGCAGGAAGTCGGCCACCTGCTGGCATCCGTGGGGCTGTAAGCATGTCCGCCTTTCGCACCCAAGGCCGGGGCCACCTGAACGGCCCCGTGATCGTGGTGGGCTCCGGGCTCCTGGGCACCAGCATCGGGCTGGGGCTGCGGGGGCGCGGAGTGGCGGTGTTCCTCTCGGATCCGTCGCCGACCAACCAGGCTGTCGCCGTCGACATCGGCGCCGGGCTGCCGCTGGCGCGCCTCGAAGGCGAGCCGGAGCTCGTCGTCGTGGCTGCGCCGCCGGACGTCACGGCGGACGTCGTTGCCAAAGCGCTGCAGGATTACCCTGCCGCCGTCGTGGTGGATATCGCGAGTGTGAAGGCACGCATCCTTGCCGATCTCCGCAGCCGCGGCGCCGACCTGGGCCGCTACGTGGGCACCCATCCCATGGCCGGACGCGAAAAATCCGGCCCTGTCGCCGCCCGCGGCGAGCTGTTCACCTCCATGCCCTGGGTGGTGTGCCCGGCGGAAGAAACTCTGCCGGAGTCCATCCGCGTGGCGCGTGCGCTGGCGGGCGATCTTGGCGCCGTCGTGTCCGAGTTCGGCGCCGACGAACACGACGGAGCCGTGGCGCTCGTGTCCCACCTGCCGCAGGTGATGTCCTCGCTCGTGGCCAGCCGCCTGCAGGGCACGCCCCTGCACGCGCTGTCCCTGGCCGGAAACGGGTTGCGGGACGTCACCCGGATCGCCGCGAGCGATCCCACCCTCTGGGTCCAGATCCTGGGTGCGAACGCGGACAAGGTGGTTGAGATCCTGCACGGGGTCCGTGAGGACCTCAACCGGCTGATCGGCACCCTGGAGGCCCCCACCGCTCCCGGCGCCCGGCTGGATCTTGCCCAGCTGATCAGCGAAGGCAACGCCGGCCAGTCCCGGATTCCGGGCAAGCACGGTGGACCGCCGCAGGCCTACTCGTGGCTGACGGTCCTGGTGGATGACACGCCGGGACAGATCGCGAAGCTGCTGACCGAGATCGGCGAGATCGGCGTCAACCTTGAGGACCTGCGGCTCGACCACTCCTCGGGACAGAACGTGGGTATGGTGGAAATTTCCGTGCTGCCTAACAAGCACGATCTTTTGATAGAAGCCCTCAACGACCGCGGATGGCGGGTACTCCAGTAATGACTCAAGAACTCATCGAGACAGTGGACATAGTCCGCCCCGGAAAAAGCCTTGTGGTCGCCATCGACGGCCCCTCCGGCTCCGGCAAATCCAGCGTCAGCAAAGAGGTCGCCCGCCGTCTGAAACTGGCCTACCTCGACACCGGCGCGATGTACCGTGCCTTGACGTGGTTCTGCCTGGAGAACAGCACGGACCTGGACGACGCGTCGGCCGTCGAGACCGCAGCGGAGACCCTCCCGCTGGAGATCAGCACGAGCCCGCAGGAAGAGTACGTCCGCGTCGGCGGGCACGATGTCACTCTCGCCATCCGGGAACCCGCCATTTCCGCAGCGGTCAGCGCCGTTGCCACCACCCTGGGCGCGCGGACCGAGCTGATCCGCCGGCAGCGCGAACTGATCGAAAAGCACCACCGCCGCATGGTGGTGGAGGGCCGGGACATCACCACCGTCGTCGCGCCCGGGGCCGAGGTCCGGATGCTGCTGACCGCCAGCGAGGAAGCCCGGCTGCGCCGCCGCGGCATTCAGCTGGGCGGGAGCCAGAACGCCGAGCAGCTTGCCGCCCAGGTCACGCACCGCGACGCCAAGGACTCCACGGTGGTGAACTTCACCACCGCCGCCGACGGCGTAGTCACCCTGGACTCCTCGGAGCTGGACTTTGACGAGACGGTGCAGGCCGCGCTCGACATCGTGGACACCGTTGTCAATCACCCCGTTGTCAAGCAGAGCACCGCACGGCACCGGGCCGTCCCCGGTGACTGACGGCAACGGAGCACCGGCGAGCGTGCAGGCCTGCCTGCCCGGCCGGTGGACGACGGCGTGGAGCCGTCCCGTGGGATGGCTCCTGGACCACCTCGTCTACCGCACCTCCGTCACGGGACGCTCCAACGTCCCCGCCACAGGCCCCGTGATCTTCGCAGGGAACCACATCAGCTTCCTCGACGGACCCGTCATGTTCGGCGCCTCGCCGCGGCCCATGCACATCCTCGTCAAACAGGAGATGTTCACCGGGTTCCTCGGCCGTGTCCTGGCGGCCTCGGGCCAGCTTCCCGTTGACCGCCTCGGCGGCCGTGCTGCCCTGGCCACGGCCCGGAGCCTGCTCGGCGCCGGACGGTGTGTCGGGATTTTGCCCGAAGGCACCCGGGGGAGCGGCGGGGCCGCCGCGATCAACAACGGTGTCGCCTGGCTGGCGCTGAACTCCGGCGCCACCGTGGTTCCCGTGGCCATCCTGGGCACCAGAATCGGCGGCGAACACCTGGACACGGTACCCGCCCCCCGCCGGCGGCTGCATGTCAGCTTTGGCGGGGCCATCAACGTCAGCCGCAGGCCCGGTGAGACCGGCCGTGTTTCAATGGACAGGGCGGGAACCGAAATTCGGGCCGCGCTAGCGCGCCATGTCCAGGACTCAGTACTAAGAACCGGGCAGTCCCTGCCCCACGCGGAATCACCGCACGAACGTCATGAAGCAGTAGCCGGGACGCCGGCAGATCACCACCTAAGGAAAGTGCAATGAGCGATACGACTCAAACCTCCGGCAATTTTGGCGCCGGCGAAGACGAATACACGCCCACCGGCACCGACCAGGTGGCTGAACACCTTGCCGCCCTGGACGATGACGAGGCGGAGCTCCGCGCGGCCTCCCTTCGCGCCGGCCTGGACGACTACGAGCTGGACGAAGACGACGCCGCCCTGCTGAGCGGCCACTTCGACGACGAGGACTTTGACGGTCCGGTCAAACTGGACCCCGTCCTGGCCATCATCGGCCGGCCCAACGTGGGCAAATCCACCCTGGTCAACAGGATCCTGGGCCGTCGCGAGGCAGTGGTCGAGGACACCCCCGGCGTCACCCGCGACCGCGTCATGTACTCGGCGCAATGGAACGGCCGCAACTTCACGGTAGTGGACACCGGCGGGTGGGAACACGACGCCCGCGGCATCCACGCCCGCGTCGCGGAACAGGCCGAGATGGCCGTGGAACTCGCCGACGCCGTCCTGTTCGTCGTCGACTCCGCGGTGGGCGCCACCGCCACCGACGAAGGCGTCATGAAGATGCTGCGCAAGTCCAAGAAGCCGGTCATCATGGTGGCCAACAAGGTGGACGACTTCGCGCAGGAAGCGGACTCCGCAACCTTGTGGGGCCTGGGCTTCGGTGAGCCGTACCCCGTCTCGGCCCTGCACGGCCGCGGCGTGGCCGACCTCCTTGACCACGTCATGGACACGCTCCCGGAATACTCCCTGATCGAGGGACTCGAACGTTCCGGCGGTCCCCGCCGCATCGCCTTGATCGGCCGCCCGAACGTCGGCAAGTCCTCGCTGCTGAACAAGCTCGCCGGTTCCGAGCGCGTGGTGGTGGACAACACCGCCGGCACCACCCGGGACCCGGTCGACGAATTCATCGAACTCGGCGGACGCACGTGGCGCTTCGTGGACACCGCCGGAATCCGGCGCCGCCAGCACATGGCCCAGGGCGCAGACTTCTACGCCTCCCTGCGCACCCAGAGTGCGCTCGAAAAGGCCGAGGTCGCCGTCGTGCTCCTGGCCGTGGACGAGGTGCTCAGCGAGCAGGATGTCCGCATCCTGCAGCTCGCCGTCGAATCCGGCCGCGCGCTGGTTCTCGCCTTCAACAAGTGGGACCTCCTCGACGACGAACGCCGCCGCTACCTGGAGCGCGAAATCGAGCAGGACCTTGCTCACGTGGCCTGGGCGCCGCGGGTGAACATCTCGGCCAAAACAGGCTGGCACAAGGACCGGCTCGTCCCGGCCCTGGATGTTGCCCTGGAAAGCTGGGACAAGCGCATCCCCACSGGACGACTCAACGCGTTCCTGGGCGAACTCGTGGCCGCGCACCCGCACCCGGTCCGCGGCGGTAAGCAGCCCCGCATCCTGTTCGGCACCCAGGCGTCAAGCCGCCCGCCGAAGTTCGTGCTGTTCACCACCGGATTCCTGGACCCGGGGTACCGCCGCTTCATCACCCGGCGTCTCCGCGAGACCTTCGGTTTCGAGGGCACGCCGATCGAGGTCAACATGCGTGTGCGCGAAAAGCGTGGCAAGAAACGTTAATTCCGACACACCTTGCCCGTGACAGCATCAAAATGTCACAGGCACCCTCTTGGATCGTGTAAGCTTTTCAAGGTGGTTCGGCCGGACTGCTTGGAAGAAAATCTGGAGAGAATCCAGGTCAGCTTCCCAGCGGAGAACGGCAGAACCAGCGGGCTGTAGCGCAGCTTGGTAGCGCACTTGACTGGGGGTCAAGGGGTCGCAGGTTCAAATCCTGTCAGCCCGACCAACAAAAGCAGGTCATAGGCCGCTTCCGGAGAAATCCGGAGGCGGCCTTTGCTGTTTAAGCACCTTGGGTGCCTCTGGCGCCGCTAGTGGCGTGAGCGCCGCGAGTGCCTCAAGGGCCACTACGTGGCCGTGGTGGCATCGGGGATTGCATCGGGGAAGGACGCCCGCAGCGCAGCAAGGAGCCGCCCGAAAATCTCGTCCTCGTTTCCCGTGCCGTCCACGCTCAGGAGGATCCCGCGCTGTGAGCAGGCAGCGGCCACGGGCTCGGTTTCTTGGTGGTAGAGCTCCAAACGGTGCCGGATGACGTCCTCGGTGTCGTCGCTGCGTCCGGTCATGGTGGCGCGTCGGAGCAAACGGCTGACGAGTTCGGCGTCGTCGACGCTCAGTTGGAGTGCTGCGTCCAGCGCCTGCCCGTTGGCGGCAAGGATGGCGTCCAGCTCAGCCAGCTGCGCCGTGTTTCGGGGATACCCGTCCAATATAAAACCGAACCCGCCCCTGACATCGTCCTGGTCCAGGCGCTCACGCACCACACGGTTCGTCAGGGTGTCCGGCACCAGGTCGCCTGCGTCCAGATGCACAATGACTTCCCTGCCCAGCGGCGTCCGGTTTTTCACGTGGTCGCGGAAAACCTCGCCGGTGGAGACCACGGTGATGCCGAGGCGCCCGGACAATCGTTCAGCCTGGGTGCCCTTGCCGCACCCCGGGGGACCCATAATCAGCATTCGCATCAAGGCAACTCCCTCAGGCGCCGGTGAAAGGTGTCCTTGTATCGTGTTCGCCGGGAGGCGCCAGCGCAAGGGGCTGGGGGTGCGGCGCCTGTCACCGGCAGCGCGTGTCACAGAAACCGCCTATTTCAGGAAGCGTGACGTCCGGCGGTCGGCCAGGATCTTTCCCTTCGTCTGGCACGTCGGGCAGTACTGCAGGGCCGAGTCGGCAAAGGAAACTTCCCGGACCGTGTCGCCGCACACCGGGCACGCTTCGCCGGTCCGGCCATGGACCCTCATATGGCTCCGCTTGGCGTCTTTGAGCTCGTTGGGCGGCTTGCCGGTGGCTTCTTCCATAGCAGTTCCCAGGATGCTGTGGATGGCGTCGTAGAGCCGCTGGACGTCCGCCGGGTCCAGGGACTTGGCGATGGCGAACGGCGAGGTCCGGGCCGCGTGCAGGATCTCGTCGCTGTAGGCATTCCCGATGCCGGCCATCACGCCCTGGCTCCGCAGCACGCCCTTGATCTGCTGGGAACTGGACGCGAGGATCGCCGCGAAAGTGCCGACGTCGAAGCCGGGACTGAACGGATCAGGTCCGAGCGCCGCGATGCCGGGCACGTCGTAGGGATCGCGGACCACGTAAATCGCGAGGCTCTTTTTCGTGCCGGCCTCGGTCAGGTCCATGCCGACCGGGCCGTGGGCGCCGGTAAATGTCAGCCGCGCTGCGATGTGGCCCTTGCCCATTCTCAGCTGTGTGTCCGTGGGGGAGTCCGTGAACCGGAGCCACCCGGCCCGCGCCAAATGGAAGACGAAGAACAGCCCGTCTGCTTCGACGCTGACGAACTTGCCGAACCGGCGCACTCCCGTGATAGCCCGGCCCTCGAGGCCGGAATAGGGCGGGTCTGCCGTCTTGAGCACGGCAAAAGAGACCAGCTGGATCTTCGCCACCACTGCTCCGCGCAGGTGCTGGTCCAAAAAGTCCGCCAGTGCCGCAACTTCCGGAAGCTCAGGCATGGCCTAGCCCTGGCGCGCCCGGAGAATCCCGGCGCCCCGGTTGTCCACATTCCTGATGCTCAGCGGCGCATGCTCTGCCATCGCACCATCTTCTCAGATCCCTCCCCGGCCCCTGCCCGATATGCCTATACTTTCAGCGGCGGCTAGAACAAACGACTGCCGCCGCATAGGTGATTGACCCGATGAAAGGCCCGTCATGAGCATCATTCCCGAAGACCTGTCCTACACCGCAGAACACGAATGGGTTTCGGCCCCCAACGCCGACGGGGTTGTGCGCGTGGGCATCACCGATTTTGCCCAGGACGCCCTCGGGGATGTCGTCTACGCCCAGATGCCCGAGGTGGGGACAACCATCAAGGCCAACGACGTGGTCGGCGAGGTCGAATCCACCAAGAGCGTCAGCGACATCTACGCCCCGGTGACCGGCGAAGTCGTGGGCCGGAACGAGGCCCTGGACACCGATTCGGCCCTTATTAACTCCGATCCGTACGGTGATGGCTGGCTGATTGAAATCAGGCTCGCGGAAGCCGACGCGGTCGAGTCCTTGCTCAGTGCATCCGAGTATGAACAGCAGGTAGGCTAAAGACACAGGTCGTTCGGGCCGGGGTCGCCGGAAAGTGTTGTTGGGAAAACAAAACAAGCCGCACCCCGCCGAAAGGCCTCCATACCGGGACTGCGAGGCTTTCCCGGACGGCATGCGTTGTTTGCAGGGGGGACACCTGCAACGAATGAGGAGGACTCAATGTTTGGGCACGAACGGAACGACACCGGTGACGGTTACGGCACGGGTGGAGTGAAAGCTTCGGAGACCACGTCGATCAACCTCACTCCGGTGCGCGACGAACCCAACTTCACGCCGAAGCTCTCGACCGAGGAGCGGGCGGCCGTTGAGGCCCTTCCCTTCGGATCGGCCCTGCTCGTGGCGCACAGCGGCCCCAACGCCGGTGCGCGGTTCCTGCTGGATTCTGACGTCACGACGGCGGGCCGCCACCCGGACGCCGATATCTTCCTCGACGACGTCACGGTATCCCGCAGGCACGTTGAATTCCGCCGCACCGCGCGCAGCTTCGAGGTTGTGGACACCGGGAGCCTCAACGGCACCTACGTCAACCACGACCGCGTGGATTCCGTGGAACTGAAGTCCGGTAACGAGGTCCAGATTGGCAAGTTCCGCCTCACCTTCTACCTCAGCCCTGCCCGCGCAGCAGGCAACGTCTGATTCCGGGGTAGTTGCCTGTGGCCACGGCACAAGCGGATCGGCGCGGACCCCAGGTTCTGAACATCGGGGAAGTCCTGGCTCAACTGAGCGACGACTTTCCCAGCATGACGGCGTCAAAAATCCGGTTCCTTGAAGAAAAGGGACTCATCAACCCCAAGCGGACGCCTGCTGGCTACCGGCAGTATTCGGAGAACGACGTCGAACGGCTGCGCTTCGTCCTGGCCCTCCAGCGTGACCAATACCTGCCCCTGAAGGTCATCAAGGACTACCTTGACGCGATCGACCGGGGCGAACGGCCGGAGAACCTGCCAGCCGGCGTCACGGTCTCGCCGCGGATCGTCTCCGAGCAGCTCGCCACCGAGCTGCAGGGCCGTACGCGCCGGCTCAGCGAGGAGCAGCTCCGCGCCGAATCCGGGGCAAGCGTCCCGCTGCTGGAATCGCTGCTCAGCTACGGCCTGATCGGCCATGTCAACGGCAAGTTCGACGAACACGCCCTGCAGGTGGCGCGCGCCTGCGTCCAGCTGGAGAGCCACGGACTGGAACCCCGCCACCTGCGGCCGTTCCAGGCGGCCGCCGACCGCGAGTTCGGGCTCGTGGAACGCGCCGTGGCCACGCTGACCTCCCGCAAGGATGCCGCCTCCCACGCCCGGGCCGCCGAGGCCGCCCGGGAGATCAGCGACCTCTGCCTGTCCCTGCACCAGGCGCTGGTCCATGACCGGATCTCGAGGATGGACATCTGATGATTGAGGTGGAGATTGTCGGCGTGCGGATTGAGTTGCCGTCCAACCAGCCCCTTGTCCTGCTCAAGGAGATCCACGGTGAGCGCCATGTGCCGATCTGGATCGGGACCCCGGAAGCCAGTGCCATCGCCCTGGCCCAGCAGGGAGTCATCCCGCCCCGGCCGATGACCCACGACCTCCTGGTGGACGTCGTGGAGGCCCTTGGCCACACGATCGTCAGCGTCAACATCGTGGCGGTGGAGGACAACATCTTCTACGGACAGCTGCAGTTCGAGAACGGAACCACCGTGAGCTCCCGGGCCTCGGATGCCCTGGCGCTTGCCCTGCGCGCCAAGTGCCGGATCTGGTGTGCCGACGCCGTCATGGACGAGGCCGGCGTCCGGATCACCGAACACGACGAGGGCGAGGACACGCATCCCAGCCCCGCGGTGGACGAGGAAGGCGAACTGCGCCGCTTCCGCGAGTTCCTCGACGACGTCGAACCCGAAGACTTCGGTGGCTGAACAGCCGCCCGCCACTGCCGCCAGGAGAGCTGCCGGGATCGCTGGTGCTCCTGTTACAGGAGTGTTTTCTGACACTCCCGGGGCGGCTGTGGCGGCCCCAAAGGTTAAAGCCGAGGATGAAAGTTTCGACACGCCCGCCGAATAGCCCCAACGTCTTTGACCTTGGGCCCCGGCAGGCCTAACGTCGGAGGTACAAGTTCCCATTGCATACGGTAGCCGCGCAAGTCACACTGGAAAGTGCAGCCCCGGCTGAATTACACGGGTGGAATCATCACCTTGTGTCATGCAGCTGTTCATGAACATTGCTGCCGATGCAACTTACTCAGGGGAACTCACGACAAGGAGGGTCCACGTGAGTCCGAAAGGCGAAGCAGGCGAGCTGAAGCAGGCCGCAACGGCCGGCATTGCTGTGCCCGCCAGCGGTGCCCAAGGCCTGCTGTTCACCGAGGATCTTCCCGTTCTGGACGAAGACGCGGGCTACCGCGGTCCCACCGCCTGCAAGGCGGCCGGCATCACCTACCGCCAGCTCGACTACTGGGCACGCACCGGACTTGTCGAGCCCGCCGTCCGTGGCGCGGCCGGCTCCGGTTCGCAGCGGCTCTACGGCTTCCGGGACATCCTGGTCCTCAAGGTGGTCAAGCGGCTCCTGGACACCGGGGTCTCATTGCAGCAGATCCGCACCGCCGTGGAGCACCTGCGGGAGCGCGGCGTCGAGGACCTCGCCCAGATCACGCTCATGAGCGACGGCGCGAGCGTCTATGAATGCACGTCGGCCGATGAAGTAATCGATCTCGTCCAGGGCGGCCAGGGGGTGTTCGGCATCGCCGTAGGCCGTGTTTGGCGCGAGGTGGAAGGAAGCCTCGCTGCTCTTCCCAGCGAACACGCCGCGGAGCAGTCCTTTCCCGACGACGAGTTGAGCAAGCGCCGCGCAGCCCGCAAGATCGGCTAGCGCCCACCGCTACAGATACAGAACCGCTACAGATACAGAATCGCTACAGATACAGAACAGACTGAGGCCGCCTCCCAAACAGGGAAGGCGGCCTCATTCGTTGCGCTGGAACGGGGTTGGCAGTTCCAACCGTTCCGGTTAGCGCAGGCTGCGGTTGCGGACCGTGCCGGCAGGGGCCAGGCCGTTGGGGTGCAGCAGGTTCTGCAGGAGGGCGTCGAAAAGCGCGGCGGCATTCTTGGCCGAGTCCCCGGGCCAGTGGTGGATGGAGTGGGCGGCGCCCTGGATCTGCTGCCAGTTGGCCTGCTCCGGGATGTGTGGACTCAGGAGCAGGTCGCCGAACATGGACTCCATCTCCGAGAGCCGGAACGTGTGCTCGGCTGAGCCGCTGCGCACCCGGTTGGCCACGATCCCGGCGGGGGAGAGCTTGGGGGCGAACTCCTGGCGGAACAGCTGGATGGCGCGCATGGTGCGCTCCGTGCCGGCCACCGAGAAGAGCCCGGGCTCGGCCACCAGGGTCACCTTGTCGCTCGCGGACCACGCCATCCGGGTCAGGCCGTTCAGCGACGGGGGGCAATCGACCAGAACCAGATCATAGTTCTGCGCACCGGCCAGGACGGCAGAGAGCCTGCGGAGGTCGCGGCGGCCCAGATCCGGCCGGTCGTAGATACCCGTGTAGGCAGAGCCCACGGCCACGTCCAGGACAGAAGCCTGCGCGCCGGAATGCGCTGTGCCATTGGCGCCGTTGGTTCTGGCCTGTTCCACCCAGCCGCTGGGAACCACGTTGTCCGCCAGATGTGCCCGCCGGGGCGACCTGAGCATCCTGCCGATATCGAGCTGATCGTCCGGGCTCACGCCCAGGGCGGTGCTGGCGTCAGCGTGCGGGTCAAGGTCGACGACGAGTGTGGGGATGCCGGCGGCCAATGCCGCCGACGCCAGTCCGGTGGTCACGGATGTCTTGCCGACACCGCCTTTGAGGCTGCTGATGCTCACTACTTGCACTTGAAAAACCAATACCTAACGCCGGTTGCCGAGACGGGGTCGTGCCGGCTCCTGCGTTCTTCGGAGCCGGGGCGTGCATGCGCCACCCACCCACTCATCATATGTTGATGCTCCGGCGAAACCCGTTTCATCCGCCCCCGGAGCGCCAGAACCTCGTGAACCGGACAGGCGGAGAAAGCTCTCAGGCTGGGGCCCTGCCTATCGCGGCGTCCGTGACGGATAATGCTGTGACAGTGGCCACAATGATTTGTGTTTGCCCACACAGGTCCTAGACACTGTGAGCACTTACCGATACCGCCCGCGATGATGCAGGAGAAGTATGTTTTCTAAGATTCTGGTGGCCAACCGCGGCGAAATCGCGATCCGCGCCTTCCGCGCGGGCTATGAGCTGGGTGCCAAGACAGTCGCTGTGTTTCCCCACGAGGACCGTAACTCAATTCACCGCCAGAAGGCCGATGAGGCGTATCTGATCGGCGAGGAAGGCCACCCGGTCCGGGCATACCTGGACGTGGACGAGGTGGTGCGCGTAGCCAAGGAGGCCGGGGCGGACGCCATTTACCCCGGCTACGGTTTCCTCTCCGAGAACCCGCGCCTGGCGCGTGCCGCAAAGGAGGCCGGCATTACCTTCGTCGGCCCGCCGGCGGAGGTCCTGGAACTGGCGGGCAACAAGGTTGCAGCCCTCGAGGCCGCCCGCAAGGCCGGCGTCCCTGTGCTGAAGTCCAGCCAGCCGTCGAAGGACCTGGACGAACTGATTGCTGCAGCGGATGAGATCGGCTTCCCGATTTTCGCCAAGGCGGTCGCCGGCGGCGGCGGGCGCGGCATGCGCCGCGTCGACACCCGCGAGGCGCTGCCTGAGGCCCTGCAGGCCGCCATGCGCGAAGCCGACGCCGCGTTCGGGGACCCCACAATGTTCCTTGAGCAGGCTGTCCTGCGCCCGCGCCACATTGAGGTCCAGATCCTGGCCGACGCCGAGGGCAACGTCATGCACCTCTTCGAGCGYGACTGYTCCATCCAGCGCCGCCACCAGAAAGTCATCGARATCGCGCCGGCSCCGAACCTYGACGAGGGYATCCGGCAGGCCCTGTACCGCGACGCCGTCAAATTCGCGAAGGCGCTGAACTACGTCAACGCCGGCACGGTCGAATTCCTTGTCGACACAGTGGGGGAGCGCGCAGGCCAGCACGTATTCATCGAAATGAACCCGCGCATCCAGGTCGAGCACACCGTCACCGAGGAAGTCACCGACGTCGACCTCGTCCAGGCGCAGCTGCGCATCGCCTCCGGCGAGACGCTCGCGGACCTGGGCCTCTCGCAGGAGACCGTCCAGCTCAAGGGCGCCGCCCTGCAGTGCCGCATCACCACGGAGGACCCGGCGAACGGTTTCCGTCCCGACGTCGGCAAGATCACCGGCTACCGGTCAGCCGGCGGCGCCGGTGTCCGGCTCGACGGCGGCACCGTCTACTCGGGCGCGGAGATCAGTCCGCACTTCGACTCCATGCTGGTCAAGCTCACCTGCCGCGGCCGCGACTACCCGGCCGCGGTGGCGAGGGCCCGCCGGGCGCTGGCCGAATTCCGCATCCGCGGCGTGTCCACCAACATCTCCTTCCTACAGGCCGTCCTGGACGACGCCGACTTCGTCGCCGGCGACGTGGCCACCTCCTTCATTGACGAACGGCCCCAGCTGCTGAAGGCGCGGGTCTCGGCGGACCGCGGCACCAAGCTCCTGACCTGGCTCGCCGATGTGACCGTCAACAAGCCCAACGGCGAACTGAAGGTCCACACGGACCCGGCGGACAAGCTGCCGGCCCTCGATAACGCCAAGGCCCAGCCGGGATCGCGCCAGCGGCTCCTGGAACTCGGCCCGGAAGGCTTTGCCCGGGCCCTGCGCGCGCAGAACGCCGTGGCCGTCACGGACACCACCTTCCGCGACGCGCACCAGTCCCTGCTCGCCACCCGTGTACGCACCCGCGACCTCGTGGCGGCCGGTCCGGCCGAATCCAAGCTGCTCCCGCAGCTGCTCTCGGTCGAGGCCTGGGGCGGGGCGACCTACGACGTCGCCCTGCGCTTCCTCGGCGAAGACCCGTGGGACCGGCTTGCTGCCCTGCGCAAGGCGATGCCGAACCTGTGCCTGCAGATGCTGCTCCGCGGCCGGAACACCGTCGGCTACACGCCCTACCCGGAAGAGGTCACGGTGGCGTTCGTCAACGAGGCCGCCGCCACGGGCATCGACATCTTCCGCATCTTCGATGCCCTCAACGACGTCAACCAGATGGCCCCGGCCATCCGGGCCGTCCGCGAGACCGGCACCGCCGTCGCCGAGGTTGCCCTCTGTTACACCGCGGACATGCTGGATCCGGACGAGACGCTCTACACCCTGGACTACTACCTGGAGCTGGCGCAGAAGATCGTCGACGCCGGGGCACACATCCTCGCGATCAAGGACATGGCCGGGCT
Source organism: Arthrobacter sp. 05T47 (assembly GCF_056395825.1). Lineage (NCBI taxonomy): Bacteria > Bacillati > Actinomycetota > Actinomycetes > Micrococcales > Micrococcaceae > Arthrobacter > Arthrobacter sp. 05T47. Next base: position 43,046 of record NZ_JBFTKG010000013.1, read on the forward strand.
GCTGCGTCCGGCTGCCGCGGCGCGCCTCGTTTCGGCGCTGCGGGAGCGCTTCGACCTCCCCGTCCACCTGCACACCCACGACACCGCAGGCGGCCAGCTGGCCACGCTCCTCGCGGCCGTGGACGCCGGCGTGGACGCCGTGGATGTGGCCTCGGCCTCCCTGGCCGGCACCACCAGCCAGGTCTCGGCCTCGGCCCTTGTCGCCGCGCTGGCCCACACGCCGCGTGACACCGGGCTCAGCCTCACCAACGTCTGTGCCCTTGAGCCGTACTGGGAAGCCGTCCGCCGGGTCTACGCGCCGTTCGAGTCCGGACTGCCGGGGCCCACGGGCCGGGTATACCAGCACGAGATTCCGGGCGGACAGCTCTCCAACCTGCGCCAGCAGGCAATGGCGCTGGGCCTTGGCGAGCGGTTCGAGGCGATCGAGGACATGTACACCGCGGCAGACCGGATCCTCGGCCGCCTGGTGAAGGTGACACCGTCGTCGAAGGTGGTGGGCGACCTCGCCCTGCACCTGGTGGGCCTTAACGCCGATCCCGCGGACTTCAACGAGAACCCGCAGAAGTACGACGTCCCGGATTCGGTGATCGGCTTCCTCTCCGGCGAGCTCGGCGACCCGCCGGGAGGCTGGCCGGAGCCGTTCCGGACCAAGGCCCTGCAGGGCCGCACCATCAAGGTCCGCGACGTCGAACTCAGCGCCGAGGACAGTGCCGGGCTGAACGCCGACTCCAAGACCCGCCGCGGCACGCTCAACCGCCTGCTGTTCGCCGGTCCCACCAAGGACTACCTGAAGAGCGTCGAGTCCTACGGCAACCTTTCGGTGCTGGACACGCGCGACTACCTCTTCGGGCTGCAGCGCGGCGCGGAGCACGAGATCGAGCTCGAAAAGGGCGTCCACCTGATCGCCTCGCTCGAGGCCGTCTCCGAGCCGGACGAGAAGGGCATGCGCACGGTCATGTGCACGCTCAATGGACAGTCCCGGCCCGTCGTCGTCCGCGACCGCTCCGTGGTGAGCAACGTCAAGGCGGCCGAACGCGCCGACACCTCCCAGCCGGGCCAGGTGGCCTCGCCGTTCGCCGGCGCCGTCACCCTGACCGTCAAGGCAGGGGACACCGTGAAGGCCGGCGACACCGTTGCCACGATCGAGGCCATGAAGATGGAGGCATCCATCACGACGCCGGTGGCCGGCACCGTGGCGCGCCTCGCCGTCGGCGCGATCGAACAGGTCCAGGGCGGGGACCTGCTGCTGGTCGTTGAATAGCAGCCGAACAGCGGGGGCACAGCAACCCTCGCCGGCTTAACGCAGAAGGGTCCTTCCGGCAAAAGCTGGAAGGACCCTTCTGCGTTTCACGCACAACAACGCGTGGGCGCGGCCTAGGCGAGGGTGGTGCGCTTGGCGCTGTACATTTCCTCGATCACGTTCTCGAAGTCCTTGAGCACCTGCGCGCGCTTGACCTTCATGGAGGGGGTCAGGTGGCCCGAGGCCTCGGTGAAGTCGGCCGGCACGATCCGGAAGGACTTGATCGCCTCGGCCTGGGACACCGACTGGTTGGCGTGGTTGATGAGTTCCTGGACGGCGGCCTTGACCGCGGGGTTCTCGGCAGCCTCGGCAAGCGAGGTCGAGGCCGGGAGCCCGTGGCGGCCCAGCCAGCCGGGAAGGGCTTCTTCGTCCAGCGTCACGAGGGCGCCGATGAACGGGCGGTTGTCGCCCACCACGAGCACCTGCGAGACGAGCGCGTCCGCCCGGATCTGGTCCTCCAGCAGGGCGGGGACCACGTTCTTGCCGCCGGCCGTGACGATGATTTCCTTCTTGCGCCCCGTGATGGTCAGGAACCCCTGCTCGTCCAGCTGGCCGATGTCGCCCGTGCGGAACCAGCCGTCGTCGAACGTCGCGGCGGTCAGGTCATCGCGCTTGTAGTAGCCGCGCATGACGCATACGCCCTTGGCGAGGATCTCGCCGTCGTCCGCGATCCTGACGGAGTTGCCCGGGATCGGGGCGCCGACGGTACCGATCCTGATCAGGTCCGGGGTGTTCACGGTGACCGGCGCCGTGGTTTCGGTCAGCCCGTAGCCTTCCAGGATCTGCATGCCGATGCCTTGGAAGAAGTGGCCCAGCCGTTCACCCAGCGGGCCGCCGCCGGACACGGCGTGGGAGACGTGCCCGCCCATGGCGGCCCGGAGCTTGGCGTAGACGAGCTTGTCGAACAAGGCGTGCTTGAGCTTCAGCACGAGGCCCACCTTGCCGGCCTGCCGCGCCCGGGAGAATTCGATGGCGGTGTCCGCGGCGCGGTGGAAGATGGCGCCCTTGCCGCCGTCCTCGGCCTTGGTCAGGGCGGAGTTGTAGACCTTTTCGAAGACGCGCGGGACGGCGAGGATGAAGGTCGGTTTGTAGCTCTGCAGATCCGGCAGCAGGTTCTTGATATCCGGTGTGTGCGCCACCGTGACGCCGGCGGCCACGGCCAGCACGGAGATGAAGCGTGCGAAGACGTGCGCCAATGGCAAGAACATGATGGTCCTGGCCTGCTCGTGCACAATCGTGCCCAGCGATGTGGCCAGGGCGTTCTCGGAGAGTTCCACAAAGTTGCCGTGGGTCAGCTCGCAGCCCTTCGGCCGGCCGGTGGTTCCGGAGGTGTAGATGATCGTGGCGATGTCGCTCAGGGATGCCTGGCTGCGCCGCGCCTCGAGCTCGGCGTCGCTGATGCCGGCTCCCGCCGCACGGACCTCGTCCAGGCTGTCGCCCTCGAGCTGCCAGACGTGCTGCAGGGCGGTGAGCCCTTCGGAGGTCGCTGCCTGCCGGATGATGTCCTCGTGGTGCGCGGATTCGCCGAATGCGGCCACGGCGCCGGAGTCGCCGAGGTTCCAGGCCACCTGCGAGGGGGAGGACGTTTCGTAGATCGGGACTGAGACGGCGCCGGCGAACCAGATGGCGAAGTCGATCAGGGCCCATTCATACCGGGTGCGGGACATGATGCCGACGCGGTCGCCGGCGCCCACGCCGCTGGCCATGAGGCCCTTGGCGAGGGCCGTGACGTCGGCCAGGAAATCCGTGGCACGGACGTCCTGCCACTGGCCTGCCGCATCGAGCCGTGAGAACAGGGCCGGGTTGGAGGCCTTGGCCGCCTGGCGCACCACGAGATCGGTGACGTTGGTGTCCGGATCGACATTCACCAGGGGCGGGACAATCATTTCTCGCACGACAGCTCCTTTGGTATCCATAGGCCCGCAACGGGTACCGCTAAGCCTAGTATGCGGTCCCGGGATGGTGTGTTCTGCGACACCTACTGGCCAGTAACTTTACGGTCAGGCCCGCCGTTCCGCCAGTCCGGAGTGCCGGGAACGTCGGCGGCAGGGCCGCGTTGTTGCCTCAGGCAGTGGTGTAGTGCACCGACGTCATGCTGCTTCGCCTGCGCGGTTGTGTGGACCCCGGCGAATAGAATGGGGCACCATGCAGACACCAACACCCGGCCGGCAGCCCGGCCTGCGCCGCCGGACCGCCGCCTGGCGGAGCCGGGCCCTGGCCGGAGCGGCCGCCGCGGCCGGGCACGACCTTCGTTCACCGCTGCGGCTCGGCCGCAAGGGCCTGGCGATCGGCGTCGACATCGGGGGAACCAAGGTCGCCGCCGGCGTGGTCGATGCCGACGGCCGGATCCTCAGCCAGGCGAAACGCTTAACCCCGGGCAACGACCCGCGCGCCGTGGAGCAGGTCATTGTCGAACTGGTCAAAGAACTGGGCGCAGGGCACCGGATCTGGTCGGTCGGCATCGGCGCCGCCGGCTGGATGGACCTGGATGGCGCGACGGTCCTCTTCAGCCCGCACCTGGCCTGGCGCAATGAACCCCTGCGCGATAACCTGCAGCGGCTGCTGCGCCGCCCCGTCCTGCTGACCAACGACGCCGACGCCGCCGCCTGGGCGGAATGGCGCTTCGGCGCCGGGCAGGGACAGGACCGGCTGGTCTGCATCACCCTGGGCACCGGGATCGGCGGCGCCATGGTGATGGACGGACGGGTGGAACGCGGCCGCTTCGGTGTGGCCGGGGAGTTCGGCCATCAGATCATCATGCCGGGCGGCCACCGCTGCGAGTGCGGCAACCGGGGTTGCTGGGAGCAGTACGCCTCAGGCAATGCCCTCGGCCGTGAGGCCAGGGAACTGGCCGCCGCGAATTCCCCGGTGGCCCAGGAACTGCTCAAGGCTGTCGACGGCGACGTCGGACGCATCACGGGTGTGATCGTGACCGAACTGGCCAAGGCCGGGGACCCGACATCCCGCGAACTCCTCGAGGACGTGGGGGAATGGCTGGGCCTTGGCCTGGCCAACCTCGCGGCGGCCCTGGACCCGGGGAAGTTCGTGATCGGCGGCGGACTCTGTGATGCCGGCGAGCTGCTCGTCGCACCCGCCCGGAAGGCCTTCGCCCGGAACCTCACCGGCCGTGGCTTCCGGCCTGCCGCCGAAATCGAGCTTGCGGCCCTCGGACCGAACGCCGGGCTGATCGGCGCGGCCGACCTCTCCCGGGTCAGCAGCCGCATGCACACGTAGGTCACACCCGAGGCAGGGGCGCGGCTATGGCAGCCGGAAACGCGTGGACCCGGTGGCCGCGGGGACTACACCCGCGCGCCGTCGTCGTGCTCGTCCTTCTCGTCCGGGAGCTTCATGATCAGGAATACGACCGACGCCGCGAACACGGCCACGATGCCAAGGATCGCCAGCAGCGGTGCCGACCGCCAGAACATCGCCGCAAGCACCAGGGCAATCGGGCCGCCCACCGCGCCAAGCCAGGCCAGGACGGTCATGGGGTCCGCCCCGGCCAGGCTGGGCGGCTCCTCCGGGACGAACGCGCCGTCGTCGTCCTCGGGCTCATAGTCGCGGGGACCGGCGGCAGTGTCCGGAACGTCGCTGCTGCTGGCAGCCGCGGGCTTCCCCGGAGCAGGGGACTGCCGCTCCTTGGCCGAGAGCTCGATCGGCGCGGCACCTGCCAGGCCCAGCGGGTCAAAATCGCGGAATGTCCTGGCCGCCGGAGAACTGGAGCCGGCGCCGGTGCTGCCCGTTCCGCCGGCCAGCCCTCCCGTCGCCTCGTCCGCCTCCGCCCCTACGCCTTCCAGCCGGGCGACCAGATCCAGCCACACGGCGTCGTCATCAGCAGACAGTGCACCTTCGGAGACTGCATCTGCGGACAGCGCGTCCGCGGCGGCGGACTCCGGGTACTCATTGGCCGGGGACCCATTGGCGGGGGACTCATTGGCTTGGGAGGCCTGGGACGGGGCCTCGCCGGAGGGCTGAACGCCGGAAGCATCCGGTGCGGGAGATAGGGGATCGGCGGGGTCCGGCTCCGGTGTCTCCGGGTCGGGGGTCTCGGGGTCCGGGACGCTGGGGTCCGGTTTAGTCATTGGCCGTGTCCTTCCGGCTGGCGCGGGCGGCGTCCGGGCTGGCCGGGGATGCCACGGACCGGACAAAGTCGGCCGTGCCACGGAAGATCTCGGGCGCGTCGTTGTCCATGGTAGCCACGTGGTAGCTGTTTTCCAGCCGGACCACCTCCAGCGGGGCGTTGGTCAACCCGCGGCGCAGGGCCACCATGCTGGATTCGGACACCACGTGATCCACCGCTGAACGGTAGACCCGGACGGGCGCGGTGATGCGGGGCAGCAGCCGAACGGTGTCCTTGAACATCTTGTTGAGCTCGTGCGCGGCCGCCACCGGAGTCCGCGCGTACGCTCCCTCATCCATGCCCGGTTTGAGGATGTCATTGGCGATCGCGGGGGTGCTCTTGAGGACGAACTTCAAGACGCCGGCCAGCGGGGCGCGCGGATCATCGATGACCAGGCCGGGGTTGACCACCACGACTCCCGCCACGGGCCGGGTGGCCGCGATCCGCAATGCCAGCGCACCGCCCATGGACAGCCCGGCCACCACGACGACGTCGCATTCCCCGGCAAGTTCGAGGTAGGCCGCGTCCAGGGCTTCGTGCCAGTCCTGCCAGCGGGTCCTGGCCAGCTCTTGCCAGTTTGTTCCGTGGCCCGGGAGCAGGGGCAGCCGGACGGCGAACCCGGCCGCGGCCAGTGACAACGCCCAGTCCCGCACGCCATGCGGGCTGCCGGTGAAGCCGTGGGATACCACGACGCCGGTCCGGGGACCGGTTCCGGTGTACGGGCTGCTGAACGGCGAGTGGTCCGGGAGGATGCTCATGGGGTCTCCGAGGGTGCGGGGGGCGGCATGGTGGATCGTGTCTGGGTGGCCCGGGCGTGCTGCAGGAAGAAACGCACCGATTCCTCAAAGAGTAGCGGCGCGTCGGCATCCAGCGTGGCAACGTGCCCGCTGTTTGGTAGGGGAACCACCGTCAGGTCCCGGGATCCGAGCCGCCTGCGCAGCAGGGCCAGGGACGACGGCGGGACCACGGCGTCGGTGTCGGACTTGAAGACCAGGGCCGGGGCCTGGACAGCGGGCAGGTCCCGCAGGGTTGCGGAGAACAGCCGGCGCAGCTGGTGGACGGCGGCCAGCGGCGTCAGGGAGTAGTCGCCGTCGTCCGTACTGGCCGCCGTGGGATTCGCCTCCTGGATCGGCGTGGTGGTGCGCTGGAAGTACTTGAGCAGTCCCACCACCCTGACCCTGCGGTCATAGAAGCTCAAGCCGGGATTGACTGCGGCCACGCCGGCCACGCTGTGGCGGGCCGCCGTACGCAGGGCGATGGTGCCGCCCATGGACAGCCCGGCGACGTAGCAGGTGCTGGTTCGGGCGGACAGGTCCAGGTACGCCGTCTCAAAGCTCGTGTACCAGTCCTGCCATCCCCGCCGTGCGAGGTCGCGCCAGTGGGTGCCGTGCCCAGGCAGGAGCGGCACAGATACCGCGAAACCCTGGTCGGCAAGATGCTGCGCCCAGGGCAGGATGCTGAGTGGGCTGCCCGTGAAGCCGTGGCAGATGGCCACGCCGGTCCGGGCGTTGGGGCCGTGGCCGGGGTAGCTGAAAGCGGCGGGCGCCGGGGGAGTGCTGCTTTCAGTCATGAGCCCATCGTGTCACCCTTGGCGGCAAAACTCACTAGAGTAAGGTGTCCATTGAAGTCCTGGCCGGGCCCGATTTGGGCGGCCGGCCAGACGCCTTCCGGAGAGGTCACCGAGTGTTTTATTGGTTCATGAAGACGTTTGTCCTGGGACCAGTGCTGAAGCTGCTGTTCCGGCCCTGGGTCAAGGGCCTGGACAACGTCCCGGCCCAGGGTGCCGCGATCCTGGCCTCGAACCACCTCTCCTTTTCGGATTCCATCTTCATGCCGGTCATGGTGCCGCGGCCGGTGGTCTTCCTGGCGAAATCCGAATATTTCACCGGCACTGGGATCAAGGGCAGGCTGACCGCTGCGTTCTTCCGGCTCACCAACCAGCTCCCCATGGACAGGTCCGGGGGAGCCGCGTCCGCGCAGTCCCTGAACGCAGGCATGGAAGTGCTTAAGAACGGCTCGCTCATGGGCATCTATCCCGAGGGGACACGCAGCCCCGACGCGCGCCTCTACCGAGGCAAGGTGGGCGTTGCCCGCCTTGCGCTGCAGGCCCGGGTACCGGTCATCCCGGTGGCAATGATCGGAACGGACAAAGTCCAGCCGATCGGCAAGCGAGTGCCCAACATCCGCCGCATCGGCATGATCTTCGGCGAACCACTCGACTTCAGCCGCTACTACGGGATGGAGGATGACCGGATGGTCCAGCGTTCGGTGACGGACGAGATCATGTACGAACTGATGCGGCTCTCCGGCCAGGAATACGTGGACGAGTACGCCGCCGTCGTGAAGCTCCGCATGGCCGGCAAGGCGCAGGACGCCGCCCCGGACACTGCCCCCTCCGGCCCTGATGCTGCGCAGGAATCAGCTCCCGACACAACGCCCCAGACAAGGCCCGACACAAGGCCCGGAGAGGACAGCCCGGAGGTTCCCGGGACCGCCTGAGGGGCGCCACAGCTTCCATATGACGGCAACCGAGCTGTCAATGACAGGCCGGGCCGCTGAACTTCCGCGGGGCAACTATCCTTAGAAGGTGACCGAGCTATCTGAGAAACCAGTTTCCCCGCTGACCAGCACCGCCCAGAGCGGAGCCGCCAACTATCCCGGACTGGACAACTGGCGGGAACTCCAGGCATCGCAGCAGCCCACATGGACGGACCCGGCAGTGTTCGAGGCCTCCGTCAAGGAACTTTCCGTCCTCCCGCCCCTCGTGTTCGCCGGCGAAGTGGACATCCTGCGCGAACGGCTGGCCGCCGCCGCGCAGGGCAAGGCGTTCCTGCTCCAGGGCGGCGACTGCGCCGAGACCTTCGAGGCCGCGACGGCGGACAAGATCAGCGCCCGCGTCCGGACCATCCTGCAGATGGCGGTCGTCCTCACCTACGGTGCGGCCATGCCCGTCATCAAGATGGGCCGCATGGCCGGTCAGTTCGCCAAGCCCCGGTCCTCCAACGATGAAACGCGCGACGGCGTCACCCTGCCGGCCTACCGCGGCGACATCGTCAACGGCTACGACTTCACCCCCGAATCCCGCGCCCACGATGCCGGCCGGATGCTGAAGGCGTACCACACCTCCGCCTCGACCCTGAACCTGATCCGCGCCTTCACCCAGGGCGGCTTCGCTGACCTGCGCCTGGTGCACCAATGGAACAAGGGCTTCACCGAGAACCCGGCCCACGCCCGCTACGAGTCCCTGGCCCGGGACATCGACCGCGCCATCAAGTTCATGTCCTCCTGCGGCGCCGATTTCGAGGCACTCAAGCGCGTCGAGTTCTTCTCCAGCCACGAGGCCCTGCTGCTGGACTACGAGCGCGCCCTGACCCGCATCGACTCGCGCACCGGACTGCCCTACGACACCTCGGCGCACTTCCTGTGGATCGGGGAGCGCACCCGCGAGCTGGACCACGCACACGTTGACTTCCTCTCCCGCGTCCGCAACCCGATCGGCGTGAAGCTCGGCCCCTCGACCAGCGGAGACGACGCCCTGCGCCTGATCGACAAGCTGGATCCGGAGCGGGAACCGGGCCGCCTCACCTTCATCACCCGCATGGGCGCCAGCAACATCCGCGAGAAGCTGCCCGCGATCGTCGAGCGCGTCACCGCCTCCGGGGCACAGGTCCTGTGGGTCACCGACCCCATGCACGGCAACACGGTCACCTCGCCGAACGGCTACAAGACCCGCAACTTCGACGACGTCATCGACGAGGTCCGCGGATTCTTCGAAGTCCACCACGCGCTGGGGACCGTTCCCGGCGGCCTGCACGTGGAGATGACGGGCGACGACGTCGCCGAGTGCCTCGGCGGGGCAGACCCGATCGACCAGGAAGCCTTCCTTGACCGCTACGAGTCGGTCTGCGATCCGCGACTGAACCACATGCAGTCGCTCGAAATGGCGTTCCTTGTGGCCGGCGCCCTCGCCAAGCGCTAGGGAACAGCCGCCCACCACATAGAAAAGCTCCGCCCAGCTGGATCCAGCCGGGCGGAGCTTTTCTGTGTGGCGGGCCTGTGCGGTGGGCCTGTGCGGTCTGTTTCGCCAGCTCGGGGCAGGCTGTCGACGGCTGGCGCCTCCGGTCAGACGACAGTCAGCGTGATCAGTGAGCCTTCCGGTACGCTCGTGTTGACCGGATCCTGGGCGCGGACTGTTCCGAAGAATCCGCCCAGGATCTCATCGATCTTGACCTCGAAGCCGAGCTGTTCGAGGGCTTGCTTGGCTTCCTTGGCCTGTTTCCCGATGAAACTGGGTACCTCGACGAGCTTGGGGCCCTTCGAGATGGTCAGCGTGACGGCACCGCCCTTGGTCAGGTTGCCGGAGGCCGGGTCCTGTGCCAGCACGGCTCCCTTGGGCACGTTCTTGTCGTTGACGGGCTCGGGGGCCACCACGGCCTTCAGCCCGGCAGCCTCGAGGGCCTTGACTGCGGCACCCTGCTCCTGGCCCCGGACGTCCGGAACCGGAATGGGCTGCGGGCCCTTGGAGACCGTGAGGCCCACGGGCGTCCCGTGCTTGACCGGGTTGCCGCTGCGCGGCGCCTGGGCCAGGACGGTGCCGGCAGGTGCCGATTCATCGAACGTCTCGGTAACCGGGCCCAGCGCCATCTGGGCGCCGTTGAGGGCTGTCTTGGCCTCGTCCAGGGTCTTGCCGGTGAGCTCCGGGAGCGGGAACAGCTCTGGCCCCTTGGACACGGCAAGGGACACCGGCTGGAACTTGCGGATGACTTCTCCGGCGTTCGGTTCCGAGCCGACCACCAGGCCCGGCGAGACGTCGTCGTCGTAGACATCCTTGACGGTGGATTGGAATCCGGCGGTGCGGAGCAAATCCTGGGCCTCGGCAACGGTCTTGTTGGCTACCGGGGGAATCGTGCCGGGCGAGCCCGGACCCATGCCGAAGAACCAGCCGGCGACGGCGGCGAGCAGCGCCGCGACGACCAGCAGGACAATCCACAGCAGTCCGCGGCGCCGCGGGTTCCCCTCGTGCAGGGTCTTGGTGGGCGTGGCCGCAGCGCGCTGGCGCGCCTTCTCCTCGTCGCGGTCCAGCTTGCGCTGGATACGCTTGCTGGGCGGAACTGCGACTTCCGCCGGATCCTCATATCCGCCGGCGCCGTCGTAGGCCGACTCGTCCGGGGTGGACAAGGGCCCGTACGCCGGCCGCCGCGGGGCATTGGACATCACGGTGGTCGGGTTGCCGCCGGCGCGGGCGATCATCTCCGTGGGCTGGGCGAAGCTGCCGTACATCTCGGTGGGCATTTCCGTGGGCGGCTGCACATGGGCAGTGTCCTGGGCGGTGTCCTGCGCGTCCGACGCCGRGACCGCGCCGCCGGGTGTCCGGCCCGGCGGGGCTGCCGCCACCGCGGGCAGCGGGTTGCGGACGGCGGCCGGAGGCTGGAGGTCGAGTTCGGCGTCGCTGAGGTTGGTCCTGATGTGCCGAAGCTCGGACAGCAGGGCGCTTCCGTCCACGGGGCGTTTGTCCGGGTCCCTGTCCGTGCACCACTGGACAAGTTCGTCGATCTCCGCGGCCAGCCCGGGTACGGCAACGGAGGGAGCCTCCACGGTGGCATTGACGTGCTGGTAGGCCACCTGGATGGGCACCTCGCCGTCAAACGGCTGCCGGCCGGTGATCATTTCGTAGAGCATGATGCCCACCGAATAGATGTCGCTGCGGGCGTCTGCCTGCTTGCCCAGGACCAGTTCGGGGGAGAGGTAGGCGACAGTCCCGATCAAGGCCCCGGTGCTTGTGGACGTCGAGATGGCGCGGGCCAGGCCGAAGTCGCCGAGCTTGATCCGCCCGTCGTCGGCGATAAGGACGTTCTCCGGCTTGATGTCCCGGTGGATCATGCCGGCGGCGTGCGCGGCGCCCAGTCCTTCGACCACCGGATCGATCAGCGCCAGGGCCAGCCGCGGCGACAGGGCACCCTTGTCATTGAGGACGTCCCGGAGCGTGTGGCCCTTGATGAATTCCATGACCAGATAGGCGAGCCGGCCGTCCTCGCCCTGGTCCAGGACACCCACCACATGGGGGTGGGAGAGGCGGGCGGCAGCTTTGGCCTCGCGCCCCAGCCGGTCGAGGAACTGCGGGTCGTCGGCCAGGTGGGGATGGAGGACTTTCAGCGCGACATCGCGCTCAAGGCGCTGGTCCGTGGCAAGGTACACGGTGGACATCCCACCGCGGGCGAGCCTGGATTGAACCCGGTAGCGGTTGTCCACCAGGTTCCCGACGAGAGCGTCCGACACGTATTCTTGCACCTTACAATCGTAGTCGCTGAACGGAACGGGCCCGGATCACCATGCGATCCGGGCCCGTAGCGTCACGCTCCGCCGTGCTGGAGCGTGGGGTGGCTATGCAATTTAGCGGAACAGCGTCCGGTTGGCATTGATGGCAGCGACATAGCCCTTGGTGTCCTCGAACATGCCATTCTGGCTGACCGAGTACTGGCCCTGGTAGTAGCCGGCGATCGCCGAATCCAGGTCGGGGCTGGTGCGGACCAGCTGGCGGATGATCGCGATGCCTGCCGTGGCGTTGTCGTACGGGTCCAGCAGATTCAGCTTGCGGCCCACGAGGTCCGAGGCCCACTCGCCGGAGGACGGGATGACCTGCATGGTGCCGATCGCATTGGCCGGTGACACCGCGCGCTGGTCGAAGCCGGACTCCTGGAAGGCAAATGCCAGCGCGAGGCTGGCGTCCACGCCCATGCGGCGCGCCGTGTCCGCCACGATCGACTTCATCTGTTGGCGGCTGGGGACCGGAGAGGCGTTGAGCAGCGCCTTGTTCTGGTTGGCCGAGCTGACCACCGCGGCCGGGTAGCTGAACCCGAGGAACGTGCTGGGCACCAGGGGTGCGGTTGCAGTCGGGGTGCTCGACGCCGGTGCGATAGTCGACGCGCCGGGGATGGCAAGCTTCTGGCCCGGGTAGATGATGCTCGACATCGTCAGCCGGTTGGCCGAGAGCACATCCGAGAGCCTGACGTTGTTGCGGGCCGCGATGCCGGAGAGGGTGTCGCCTGCCTTGATCGTGTACGAGCCAGAGCTTGCCGGCTTGGGCGCCGACGTCGCCGGTGCTGTGGCAACCGGAGCGGAGGGCGCCGGGGTGCTGGAACCGCCGCCGACCTTGACCTTCTGGCCGGGATAGATCACCGAACCCATGCCAAGCCCGTTCCACTTGAAGACCTCGGACAGCCCGACGCCGTGGCGGGCGGCGATGCCGCTCAGCGTGTCGCCCGGCTTCACGACGTAGACCGTGCCGCCACCGGAGGCGGCCGTAACGGGGGCGGACGTGGCCGGGGCGGCCGGAGTGGCTGCCGGCGCCGGAGCCGAACCCGTGAGCTTGATCTTCTGCCCCGGGTAGATGATGGTGTTGGCCTGCAGATTGTTCAGCTTCAGCACGGCAAAGGTGTCCAGGCCGTAGCGGCCGGCGACAGCACTGATGGTGTCGCCGCGGGCAATCGTGTACACGGCGGGAACGGCAGACTGAGCGGGCCGCATGGCGCTTGGCAGTGTTGCCGGGACGGAGGCCGCGGGGATCACCGCCGCCTTCAGGGCTGTTGCCGTGTCTGCCTTCGCCTGGGCACGCATGGCGGCCGCGAGGGTGGCCGGCACCGTACGGGTGCGCGATTCGGCCGCGGCAGGCTGGGCGATCGCCAGGGAGGAAAGCACGACGGCGGGAAGCGCCGCCGTCGTCGCCGCGATCAGCGGCAGGCTGCGCCCCGGACGGAGCTGTGGCGAACGTGAGGTTGTCATTGGAAAGATCCTCTTCTCAGCGGCAACGCTGCGGTCAGGCCGGTATAACTGGTGTTACCAGTGTGACAAAAGTTATTTCTGTTACAAATGTGATCTATGTGAATGTCTCATGAATTGGCAATTAGCACAAGAACCCTTTGACATTCCGCAAACCAGCCTCCGGCGGAGTGTCGGCAAAAAGACGTCCCGCGGAGTCCCGTTTGGACCCGGGCGGCATTCCGGCAGGCGGGGTGAAGCACGGCCGCGGCCGTCATTACCGCGGCTGCCGACTAGGCGGCGGGGCACCGGCCGTGGCAATCTTTATCCGTGAGTAATGTAGAAAGCCTCGTGGGCGAATGGCTGCCCCTGCCCGATGTCGCACAGCTTATGAATGTATCTATTACCAAAGTCCATGCACTTCTGGACGAGCGTGCGCTGGCGGCTGTGAGAATCGGCGACCGGCGCATCCGGTCCGTGCCTGCGGCTTTCATCCAGGACGGGCACGCAGTGGAAAGCCTGAAGGGCACCATCGTTGTCCTCTCGGACGCCGGATACTCGGACGAAGAACTGATCAGTTGGCTCTTTACCCCGGACGAGTCCCTCCGCGGCCGGCCGATCGACGCCCTCCGGGAAGGGCGCAAGACCGAAATCCGCCGCAGGGCGCAGTCACTGGCCTGGTAGGGGCCGGCCGGCGCCTTCAATAAGCCGGCAGCATCCCTGCAGGGTGCCATTGCGGGCCGTGTACAGCTCATGTCGCTGTGCACGGCCCGCTGCGTTTTAAGCTGGTGTTTGGCCGGTTTCGTCCCTGGTTTTTTGTCCTGGTTTTTGCCCTGGGCTTGGCCCGGGCTAGGCGGCGCGGCTCACCGTTGCCTCGGCCAGCCTGCGGAGCGCGGTCTTGGGCAGCTCCTCCAGTGGCAGGAGGTCCAGGGCGGCGAAGGCCGCCTTGCCGAACTCCTCGATCAGTACTTCCGTGGCGTTGAGCGCGCCGCAGTCCACGATGATCCGCCGGATCTCCTCGATGTCCGCATCGCTGAGATCGGGGCTGCCCAGCTTGGCGTCGATGAATTCCGATTCGTCCGCCGATGCCTGGTCCAGGGCGAAGGCCACCAGGACGGTGCGCTTGCCCTCACGGAGATCGTCACCGGCAGGCTTGCCGGTAGTGACAGGATCGCCGAACACGCCAAGGACATCGTCCCGCAGCTGGAACGCCTCGCCGAGCGGCAGCGCAAAAGCGGAATAGCCGCGCAGCAGTTCGTCGCCGGCGCCGGCCAGGGCGCCGCCAAGCGCGAGTGGATGCTCGGTGGAGTACTTGGCCGACTTGAACCGGATGATGGACTGGGCCCGGCTGACCGCACCCGCACGGTCCCGCCTGGGCCCGGCGACCTCTTCCAGGATGTCCAGGTACTGCCCGGCCATCACTTCGGCGCGCATGAGGTTGAAGATGAGCCGGGCCGGGCTGCCGGAGGCGGCGCGGTGTCCGATCTCGGTGAAGGATTCCTCGCTGAAGGACAGGCAGAGATCGCCGGTCAGGATGGCCGCCGCATGCCCGAACCGCTCGCTGTCCAGCGCCCAGCCCTGGGCCTCGTGCAGTTCGATGAACCGGCGGTGGACGCTGGGGCCGCCCCGCCGGGTATCCGAGCGGTCAATGATGTCATCGTGGATCAGGGCCGCTGCCTGGAACAGCTCCAGGGCCGAGCCTGCCGTGACCACCTCAGCCGCGCCGGCCTCGCCGCCGGCGCCACGCCAGCCCCAATAGCACATGAGTGCCCGCAGGCGCTTTCCGCCCGTGACCAGGTTTGAGATCGAGCCCATGAGCGGATCAATGTCCTGGGAGATCGAGGACATGACGGCCTGGCGGCTGGTCAGGAAATCCGTGAGCTTGCCGGCGACGGCGGCCACGAACTCCGCCTGCTCGAGCCGCAGCTGTTCAGCGAGACTCACTTGACGGACTCGGCAGCCACGTTCGCGCCAATGGTGAAGGTGGACACACCCGATTTCTCCATGACGGAGATGTTCACGGTCTCGTTGTCCCCGCGAAGGAAGTCCTTGGAGGGCACGGCGCCTACGGATTCACCGGGCACCGCCTTGAAACCCTGTGCCTCCAGCCCCTTGGTATAGAAGGCCAGGACGTCTGCGGCAGGGGCCGTGATGCTGCCGACCAGTGCCACGGTTGCCGGCACGGTTGTCTTGTCAAAGCTGCTGGACACCACCTTGGCTCCGGGCATGAGTGGCAGGAGCGCCTGCGGGAAGCCGGGAACCAGGGCGCCGACCGTGGCCGAGGTGCCGGGCTCCGCGGAGGGGCTGGGAGGAGCCGTGGTGGAGGACTGCGGCGATGCGGAGGAGCCCGACGCCGACGTCGCCGGGCTCCCGCTGCCGGCTGGCGTGCATGCCGCCAAGGCCAATAACGTGCCCGCCGCCGCGAGGGCCGCTGCGGCACGTTTGCGCTGTCCAAATACCTTCACAGGGATTTTCCTCCTGGTGTTGACACGGTGTTGACGCGGAATCAGCCTCCAGTTTAGTCAGTCCCCGGGCATAGGATTGAAGACGTGGGGCCGGACGCAGACAATCAGCAGGGGGCGCAGGGGAATGTGCGCCACTATCCGTCGTCGAATCCGGTGCCGAATCCGCCGTCGAATCCGGTGTCGAAGCCGGTGTCGGCAGCGTCGAATTCACAGCCACGGATCCAGCTCAAAGATCAGCCAGCTGTCCAGCCTGCTGCGCGCCTCAGCGGGGAATCCCTGCTCGAACTCCGGCGCAGCAGCATCATGCACGTTGACATGGACGCCTTCTTTGTCTCGGTGGAGTTGCGCAGCCGTCCCGAGCTGAAGGGCAGGCCGGTGATTGTGGGCTATCCCGCGGACCGCTCTGTAGTGCTCTCCGCCTCCTACGAGGCCCGGGCCTTTGGCGTCAGATCGGCCATGCCCATGGTGGTTGCGGCACGCATGTGCCCACAGGCGGTCATCATCGAGCCCCGGCACAAGCTCTACTACGAAGTGTCCGGCCAGATCATGGAAATCTTTGGTTCCATCACCGATCTCGTCGAGCCGCTCAGCGTGGACGAGGCGTTCATGGACGTCGGGGGAGCCATCCGGCGGCTCGGTCCGCCCCGTGAGATCGGCGAACTCATCCGGGCCCGCGTCGTCCGGGAATTGGGAATCACGGCGTCGGTGGGCATTGCCGCCAGCAAGTTTGTGGCCAAGATCGCCTCCACCCGGTGCAAGCCGGACGGGCTGCTGCTGATCACGCCGGAGGAAACTGTTCCGTACCTGCACAGCCTCCCCGTCAGTGCGCTGTGGGGAGTGGGCGGCAAGACCGTGGAAGTACTCGCCCGGAGGGGCATCCGGACGGTGGCGGACGTCGCCGCCTCGCCGCTGCCCTCGCTGCGGAAACTGCTGGGTGCCTCGGGAGAGCACGTATACCGGCTCTCGTGGGGCATCGATCCGCGCCCGGTGACGCCGGCCCGGCTGGAAAAGAGCATTGGAGCCGAGGAGACATTCGCCACTGACACCGCGGATGACACCCTGCTGCACCGTGAACTGCTTCGCCTTTCACACCGGACGGCGGAACGCCTCCGCAGCGCCGGCCTGCATGCCCGCACCGTGGCGCTCAAGCTGCGCTACGCCGATTTTTCCACCATCACCCGCAGCCGCACCGTGAGCACACCGATCGACAGCGCCCAGCTCCTCTACGCGGTGGCCGTCCAGCTCCTGGAATCGGTGGGCGACCGGCCCATGACGGTCCGGCTCGTGGGCATCCGGGCCGAACAGCTCGAAGAGGCTGCCGACGCCCCTCTTCAGCTCAGCCTGGACCGCCGCGACGACAACTGGCGCGCCGCCGAACAGGCCCTCGACGCGGTCACCCGGAAATTCGGCAATAAGTCAGTTCTCCCGGCCCGGCTCCTGGATCCGGGGGCGCCCACGGACGAGCCCGGATAAGGATTTGGTGCGTCCGTCACGCCGCGGACATCCGCGCACGCGACAGGGCCTTAAGACTGTCTTTCAGAACAGGCCGCGACAATCTATCCTTATTAATACCTAGGTTTAGGACAGCTGGGTCGTGCGGACGGCCCAGCCAGCTGAGGACCGGCACGGGACTTTTGAATTGACCCTTCACCAAGGGCGGTGAATGGGAACCACTTCGGAAGCCCGGGCGTTAGGGGATTAGGGCAATGGCCACGTCACGCCCGGACGTTGGCGGATATGAGGAGGTCGTGATGCCGCTCTCGGAGCACGAACAGAAGTTGCTGGAGCAACTAGAGAAGCAGCTGCATGAGGACGACCCGAAGTTTGCAAACTCGATGGGATCGGTCCCAGGGCGATCTTGGTCCACCCGCCACCTCGTCATCGGTGTGCTCGCGACACTTGCGGGCGTGCTGTTGTTGTTAATCGGGGTTTCGATGCAAAACATCTTCGTTGGAGTCCTCGGCTTTGTGGTGATGGGCGCTGGTGTCTATTTCGCCACAATGCGCAGTTCCGCCGTCGGCAAGGCCAGGGCAGCTGGCGGCCGCAAGCAGGGCAAACCCCGGAGCTCGTTCATGAGCAACCTGGAGCAGCGCTGGGACGAGCGGCACGGGGGCGAATCCTGAACCGCTCCGTCACGGCCCCGTAGGCCCTCCACTTCCCGCCACCGGTTCGCCGGGGGACGGCGAAAGACCCGCTTCGGCGGGTCTTTCGCCATTTAAGGCGGCATTTTCCGGATGCTCGGGACCACCAAACAGCACGAAACGGGACACGCCGCCAAATTCCATCACGCGGGCGATCGCTCCGCGACGTCGATCGGCGACGGCGGCCGAGGCAAGCAGGCAAAATCGCTCCACTTTCCCCCACCAATCCCGTTTGCCTGCAAATGCAGGGAAGAAAGGGGATAAACATCCGCAGATTTGTCTAAACTTCACGGGCGTGTCGTTGACTGTGGAGCGATGTGGAGTAATGTGGAGGGCGTAAGAGGGTAGTGGCAACACAGGGGACGTTGGGCTAACTAGAACAGACAGGCGGTGGGCCGTGTTTCTCGGCACACATTCGCCACGTCTGGACGAAAAAGGTCGAATTATCCTCCCCGCAAAGTTCCGCGAGGAACTTGCCAGCGGGCTGGTTCTCACAAGGGGCCAGGAACGTTGCATCTATGTCTTCAGTGAGGCGGAATTCGGCCGGGTTCACGAGCAGATGCGGGAGGCTCCAATTTCCTCCAAGCAAGCACGTGACTACATCCGTGTTTTCCTCTCTGGGGCCTCTGACGAGGTACCTGACAAGCAGGGGCGCGTGACGATTCCGCCGGCGCTCCGGGAATATGCAGGTCTTGGCCGGGAACTCGCCGTCATTGGCGCAGGATCCCGCGCGGAGATCTGGGACGCCCAGGCTTGGAGTGAGTACCTGGCCGAAAAGGAAACCGCCTTCTCGGAAACCGACGACGCCATCCCGGGGATTCTCTGAACCCCAACTGAACCACCAGCACACAACGTTCCTTGATCGAGATCTCCAGCCGCCCATCCGGTTGCTGTCCTGGCTCACTTCCCCGGAGTCAGGCCGGCGCAGGGTAGGCGCGGATGGGGATCTGGACCAAGGAACGTTGCTTAAGAGCCACAACCAGCAACGCGGAACCAGCAAAACGCAATGAACACGGTCAACGAAAGGACGAAGGCATGACGGATCCCGACCAGGCGAAGCCTACGTCCGAACGCCATGTACCGGTCCTCAAGGACCGGTGCATCAATTTGTTGGCCCCTGGATTCGAGGCAGCCCGGAGCCGCGGCGAAACCCCCGTGGTGATCGACGCGACCCTTGGCATGGGCGGCCACTCCGAGGCCCTCCTCCAGCGCTTTCCCGACCTTCACCTCATCGGCATCGACCGCGACGAGGAAGCCCTGGCTCTGGCGGGGGCGCGACTGGCTCCCTTCGCCAACCGGACCGACCTCGTTCACGCCGTCTACGACGAAATCCCGGACGTGCTCGCGGACCTGGGCTTCACCGAAGTCCACGGCGTGCTCATGGACCTCGGCGTTTCCTCCCTCCAGTTGGACGAACGGGAACGCGGCTTCGCGTACTCCTTCGACGCGCCACTGGACATGCGGATGGACACCAGCCGCGGCCAGACGGCCGCCGACGTCGTCAATAACTACAGCGAAGAAGAACTCGTCCGGATTATCCGGAAATGGGGCGAAGAGAAATTCGCCGGGCGCATCGCGAACAGGATCGTGGCAGCGCGTGCCGAAAAGCCCTTCACGACCACCGGCGAACTCGTCGAACAGATCCGCTCCGTGGTACCCGCCGGCGCCGCCAAATCCGGCGGCCACCCCGCCAAGCGCACCTTCCAGGCCCTCCGGATTGAGGTCAACGAGGAACTGGACGTCCTGGAGCGGGCCATCCCGGCAGCCATCGAGGCCATCGCCCTCGGCGGCCGCGTGGTGGTCATGTCCTACCACTCCCTGGAAGACAAGATCGTCAAGGGCTTCTTCCAGGCCGGATCGAAGTCCTCGGCCCCGCTCGGCTTCCCGGTCGAGCTCGAAGAGCACAAAGCCGAACTCAAAACCCTGACGAAGGGCACCGAGGTACCCACCGCCGCTGAAATCGCCGAAAACCCCCGCGCAGCTTCCGCCCGGCTGCGCGCCGTCGAACGCATCAAAGCCAGGAGAGCAGCATGAGCACCGCAGCCGTCAACAGCTACCCCGTTGCCCAGGGCGCCACTGCCCGTGCCCTGCCAGGCGGCCGCCCGGGAATTGAGCAGACCCGGAAGGCACGCACTCCGCTGTCCGTGGTCCGCTCGGTGCCCCGCAAGCGCCGCGCACCGTTCGTGGTCCTCTGCTTCGGCCTCCTGGCCATTGCCCTCATGGCTGTCCTGGTCCTGAACATCTCCGTTTCCTCCGCCCAGTACCAGCTGGTCCAGCTCCGCAGTGAACAGACCACCCTGACCAAGCAGAACCAGGACCTCACCCAGCAGGTCCAAAATTTCGACGCCCCGCAGAACCTCGCGGCCAGGGCCACGGAGTTAGGCATGGTGGCTTCCCTCGCCAAGGGCCAGATCGACCTTTCGACCCTCAGCGTCACCGGAAAGGCCAAGCCGGCGGTCAAGGGCGACGCGCCCGGTGCCGTTATCGCCGCGCCGGCCCTCGCCGGGGCGCTCAACGTCGTCCCGCCGGCCACGGAAAATGAACCGCTCGCCCAGCGCAAACCGGCAGAAACGGACACCGCGCCTGCGGCCGCAAAGCCCGCACCCGCGCCGGCCGCGGCGGCCCCCAAGACCCCTGCGGTGGAGCTCCACGGCGGATCGGTTCCGGCCCCAGCGCAGAAGACCCCCGGGCAGTAACGTTCACTGACCACCAGCAAGGCAAGCAGCAAGGACTCACCGTGGCGAAGAACTCCGGCAAGGCAAGCAAGGCGAAAGCCCCAAGCGCCACCCGGCGGCTCCGCTGGGGACTCGGCATCATGTTGACCCTCCTGCTGGTGGTCGGCGGCAAGCTGTTCATGGTCCAGGGGCTGGACGTTGGGGGCATGGCGGAAGCCGCGCTCAACAACCGGCTCACGCCCATAGTGCTGCCCGCCGAGCGCGGCAGCATCCTCGATTCGTCCGGCACGGTCCTGGCCAGCAGCGTCATCCGCTACAACGTGGTGGTGGACCAGACCGTGAACACCAAGACGGACACCTTCCGCCGGCTCGAAACCATCGACGGCAAGGAAGAGCTCGTCAAGGTCACCCGGGACCAGGGCATCTCCGAACTGGCCGGCGTGCTCGGCATGGACCGCGACGCCCTGCGCCAGGCCCTGACCGGAACCCAGCGGTACTACATCGTGGCCAAGGACCTGAAGCCCGACGTCGAGGACCGCGTCTCCAAGCTGCAGATTCCGGGCATTGTCACCGAAGGCACCAGCAAGCGCGTCTACCCCAACGGCTCGGTGGCCGGCGGAATTGTCGGGTTCCTCAAGGACGGCACTACCGGGCAGGCGGGGCTCGAGCAGACCCAGGACGAGATCCTCAAGGGAACGCCGGGCAAGCGCGTGTTCGAGATCGGCGCGGACGGGCTGCGGATCCCGGTCGGCGTGGACGAGCTGACGCCGGCGATCAACGGCAAGGACATCAAGCTCACGCTGAACTCGGACCTGCAATATTTTTCCCAGCAGGCCATCCAAAGCCAGAAGGACAAGCTCGGCGCCGAATGGGGCGTGATCGTCGTCTCTGACATCAAGACCGGCAACATCATCGCCATGGCGGACACCGACGCCCCGGATCCCAATGATCCCGGCAAGGTTCCCGCCGAGGACCGCGGAGTCCGGGCCGTTACCGCCTCCTACGAGCCAGGGTCCGTGGAGAAAATGATCACCGCCGCTGCCGCGATCCAGGAGGGCAAGTCCAGCCCGCTGGATACCTTCACCATTCCACCGACATACACCGTGGACGGGCAGACCTTCAGCGACGCGTTCGAGCACGGCACCGAGCAACGGACACTGGCCGGAATCGTCGGCTACTCCATGAATACCGGCACGGTCATGGTGGGGCAGCGCCTGAGCAAGGACCAGCGTTATAACTGGCTGCGGAAATTTGGCATCGGCGAGGCCCCCGACATCGGACTCCCGGCCGAATCCAAGGGCATCCTGACCCCCGCCGACCAATGGGACGGCCGCCAGCAATACACCGTCCTCTTCGGCCAGGGCGTCGCCCAGTCCACCCTCCAGACCGTCCGCGCCTACCAGAGCATCGCCAACGACGGCGTGATGCTCCAGCCGCGGCTGATCGACAGCTACATCAGCCCGGACGGAACCGAGGAGAAAGTCCCGGCCAAGGACCCGCAGCAGGTCGTTTCCAAGGAGACCGCCAAGCAGGTCCGCGACATCCTCGAGAGCGCCGTCACCGAGGGCGAGATCAAGGAAGCGGCGATTGACGGATACAGGATAGGCGCCAAGACAGGCACGTCCGAGTCCCCGTGCGATGACGGCAAATCCGGGTTTTGCGGCTACACCGCTTCGATCATCGGAATGGCGCCCATGGACGATCCGCGGTTTATTGTTGAGGTGGTCCTGCAACGGCCCAAGGGAAGCATCTACGGAATCACCAACGGACCGGTGTTCCGTTCGGTGATGAGCCAGACGCTGCGCACTTTCAACGTCCAGCCCTCCACCGGCGAACCCGCCCGGTTGCCGCAGTACGCGAAATAGCGCCTGTTCCATCCGGCGCCCGGCAGTCACCAGCCGGCGCCACCCCCAAGTGCCTATGCACCCGAGCACGCCTTCGTACGTGCCCCCATTGCATGGGCCCGATCCACTAGCACCACAACGGAGATCCACTTGTCAGAGCTCACCGACCCCGATGCTTCCGTGCCGTTCGGCCACGATTCCACGCCGGGCTTCCGGCCCACTGCGGTTGCCGCGGTGCCGCTGGCCGCCATCGGGGAGGCAATCGGCGTCGCCGTTCCCGGGGCATCCAGCACTGTCACGGTCACCGGGATCTCCCTGAACTCCCGCTCGGTCCGCCCGGGAGACCTTTACGTGGCCCTGCCCGGCGCCACCAGGCACGGTGCCGACTTTGCCTCCCAGGCCATCGATGCGGGCGCCGTAGCCGTCCTGACAGACGACGCCGGGGCGCGCCTGCTGGCCCTGGCCACTGACATCCCCGTCCCCGTCCTGTTGGCCGAGGAGCCGCGCAGCGTCGTCGGCCGGCTCTCCGCACTGATCTACCAGAGCCGGCCCGACGGCGCCGGGGCGCCCGCGCTCTTCGGGGTCACAGGCACCAACGGCAAGACCACCACCACCTACTTCATCAACGCCCTCCTGCAGGCGCTCGGCAAACGGACCGGGCTGATCGGGACCATCGAGATCCTTGCCGGCGCCGAGCCGATCCCGAGCCTGCTGACCACCCCGGAATCCACCGACGTGCACGCCCTGCTCGCGCTCATGCGCGAACGCGGGCTCGATGCCGCCTCCATGGAGGTCTCCTCCCACGCCGTGTCCTTCCACCGCGTGGACGCCGTGGTGTTCGACGTCGCCGGGTTCACGAACCTCACCCAGGACCACCTGGACCTGCACGGGACCATGGAGGAATACTTCCAGACCAAGGCCCGGCTGTTCACGCCCGAACGCGCCCGCGCCGCCGTGGTGACCGTCGATGATGCCTGGGGCCGGAAGCTCGCGGCCGCCGCCGAAATCCCGGTCACAACCCTCGCCACGGCCGGGCAGCCCGGCACCGGGACCGGAGCCGCCGGTCAGGCCGCCGACTGGATCGTGGCCACGACAACCCCGCGGGGACTCGGCTCGGACTTCGTGCTCCGGCACCGCGACGGCGCCGAGCTGCGCGTCCACACCGGCCTGCCGGGAAGCTTCAATGTGGCCAACGCCGCGCTGGCCACGGTGATGGTGCTCGCCGGAGGCCACGAGCCTGCCGGCGTGCAGGCCGCCCTCGACGCCGCAGACCCCTTCACCGTCGCCGTGCCCGGCCGCATGCAGCTGGTCTCCACGGCCCCGGCGGCCGTGGTGGACTTCGCGCACAACCCCGACGCCCTGGAACGTGCCCTCGAGGCTGTCCGGTCACCGGAACCCGGGTCCAAGGTGATCGTCGTTTTCGGCGCCACCGGGCAGCGTGACCAGGGCAAGCGCCCCGCCATGGGGGCCATCGCCGCCCGGCTCGCGGACACCGTGATCATCAGCGACGACGACCCCCACGACGAGGACGCGGCAGCCATCCGCGCCGACGTCCTTGCCGGGGCCCTGGCGGCCAGGGACGAGGAAGGCCTGGACTGCACGGTCCTGGAGGTTTTCCCTCGCGACGCCGCCATCCTGAAGGCAGTGGAGCTCGCCGGAGCAGCGGACACCATCCTGGTGGCCGGGCGGGGCCACGAGGTGTGGCAGGAGGTCAAGGGAGTCAACCTGGCACTGGATGACCGGGTGGAACTCCGGAACGCCTTGACAGCACGGGGATTCACCGTTCTCGAAGACCACCGGATAGAGTCCTAAACCGAGATGATTGCACTTACAGCGGCGGAAATCGCCGACATAACCAACGGCCGGCTTGCCGCGGAACCGGGAATTACGCCCGCCTCCGTGGTGACCGACTCCCGCGAGGCCACGGCGGGYTCCCTCTATGTGGCCAAACCGGGGGAGAACGCCGACGGCCACGACTTCGTGGGCGCCGCCTTTGACCGGGGAGCCGTCCTGGCACTCGTGGAGCGCGAGGTCGCCGACGCCGCCGGAACGAACTACCCCGCCGTCGTCGTCGAGGACGCTGTCCTCGCCATGGGCGCGCTGGCCGCCGAAGCCGTCCGCCGGATCCGGGCACACCGCGAGGCTGCCGGCGCCGCGTTCACGGTGATCGGCATTACCGGCTCCGCCGGCAAGACCACCACGAAGGACCTTCTGGCCGGCATCTTCGCTGCCGCCGACGCCGAAGGCTCCACCGTTGCGCCCCAGGGGTCCTACAACGGGGAGATCGGCGTCCCGCTCACCGTCTTCAAAGCCGACTTCGACACCCGCTACCTCGTCATCGAGATGGGCGCCACGGGCATTGGCCACATCCGGTACCTTGCGGACATGGTGAAGCCGGAGATCGGCGTCGTCCTCGGCGTCGGCACCGCCCATGCCGGAGAATTCGGGGGCGTCGAGAACATCGCCGTCGCCAAAGGCGAACTTGTGGAGGCCCTCCCGGCCTCCGGCACGGCCGTGCTGAACCTGGACGACGCCCGCGTCGCCGCGATGGCCACCAGGACCCGCGCCCACGTGCTCGGCTACACCTCCCGCCCGGCCGTCAACGGCCAGGACAGCGACGACAAGGACAGCAACGGCCAGGACAGCAACGCCCGGACCGACCTGGTCCGGGCCGTTGACGTGGACCTGAACGCCGAAGGCCACCCTGAATTTGAGCTTCACCTGCCCGGCGGCGAGTCCGTTCACGGGACCGCCACCCAGGGGACAACACAGCATCACGTCGCCGCCAAGCTGATCGGCGCCCATCACCTCGCCAACCTCCTCGCCGCGGCGGCCGCGGCACATGCGGCCGGCATCCCCGGCGCGCAGATCGCGGCCTCGCTCAGCGCACAGACCGCCGCCAGCCGCTGGCGGATGGAGCGCACGGAGCGTCCCGACGGCGTGACGGTCATCAACGATGCCTACAATGCCAACCCGGAATCCATGCGGGCCGCACTGCGGACGCTGGCCGAGCTCGGCCGCGGCCGCCGGACCTGGGCCGTCCTGGGCGCCATGCTGGAGCTTGGCCCGGATTCGATCCGTGAGCACATGGCCGTCGGCACCCAGGTGGTCCGGCTCAACATCTCCCGCCTCGTGGTGGTGGGCCGGGAAGCCCGGTCCCTGTATGTCTCCGCCGTCAACGAGGGCTCCTGGGGCGACGAATGTGTTTTCGCCGAGACCGCGGACGAGGCCTACGAGCTGCTCCAAACCGAGCTCCAGCCCGGCGACCTGGTCCTGTTCAAGTCATCGAACGGCATCGGGCTGCGCCATCTGGGGGATCGGATAGCATTACCCCCACAAGCCCCCCAAGACTCTCCCGAGCGACCTGCTGAGGGAATTGCCGCAACAGCCACCGAAGGGAGTGCACAGCTGTGATTGCACTACTGATGGGCGCTGGAATGGCCCTGTTCCTCGCGTTCGTGGGCACGCCACTTTTCATCCGGTTCCTGGTCCGCAAGGGTTACGGACAATTCATCCGCGATGACGGACCCACCTCGCACCACACCAAGCGCGGCACGCCCACCATGGGCGGCACCGTTGTGGTCCTGGCGGTCCTTGTCAGCTACGGGCTCACGCACCTGATTATGTGGATGATGAATCCGCATTCCCCGGGACCGAGCGCCTCCGGGCTGCTCCTGCTGTTCCTCATGGTGGGTATGGGGCTGGTGGGATTCCTGGACGACTTCATCAAGATCTCCAAGCAGCGCAGCCTGGGCCTGGATGCCAAGGCAAAGCTGGTTCTCCAGGGCGCCGTCGGCATCATTTTCGCCGTGCTGGCGCTCAACTTCCCCAACGCCGCCGGCCTGACCCCGGCGTCCACCCAGATCTCGCTGGTGCGTGATATCCCGTGGCTCAACCTGGCCTTCGCCGGAACCGTGCTCGGCGCGATCCTGTTCGTGCTGTGGTCCAACCTGATCGTCACGGCCGCGACCAACGGCGTGAACCTCACTGACGGCCTCGACGGCCTCGCAGCCGGCGCCTCCGTCATGGTCTTCGGGGCGTACACGCTCATGGGCATCTGGCAGAGCAACCAGGCCTGCGGGTCCCCGCGGCAGGCCGGCAGCGGCTGCTACTCGGTCCGCGACCCCCTGGACCTGGCCCTGCTGGCAGCCATCCTGAGCGCGGCGATGGTCGGGTTCCTGTGGTGGAATACCTCGCCCGCGAAGATCTTCATGGGAGACACGGGATCGCTGGCCATCGGCGGCGCGGTCGCAGCCTTCGCTATCCTGTCCCGCACGGAACTGCTGCTGGCCTTCATCGGCGGCCTCTTCGTGCTCATCACGCTTTCCGTCATCATCCAGGTGGGCTACTTCAAACTCACCAAGGGCAAGCGGTTCTTCAAGATGGCGCCGCTGCAGCACCACTTCGAACTCAAGGGCTGGGCCGAAGTCACGGTGGTGGTCCGGTTCTGGATCCTGTGCGGATTGTTCGTCGCCGCCGGCCTGGGCGTCTTCTACGCCGAATGGGTGGTGCTCCTGTGACCGGACCTATCCCCGCCCCGCTCTCCACCTCGCCCCGGCTCCAGGACCTCGCCACGTGGGATTCCGACTGGTCCGGCCTGCGCGTCGTGGTCACCGGCATCGGCGTCTCTGGCTTCGCCGCCGCCGACACCCTCATTGAACTCGGTGCCCGCGTGGTGGTGGTTGACGCCGCCACCAGCGCCAAGGCACTGGCCCAGGCGGACACGCTCCGGATCGTCGGCGCGGCGGACGTCCTGCTGGGCGAAGAAGCAGTGGAGTCCGTTCCGAAGGTCGAGGGCCACAAACCTGACCTGGTGGTTACGTCCCCCGGCTGGCGGCCGGACCAGGCCTTGCTCGCTGCGGCCGCACGGGCCCACATTCCGGTGTGGGGCGACGTCGAGCTCGCCTGGCGGGTGCGCGAACGCAAGGGCCGCAAGACCGCCGACTGGCTGACCATTACCGGCACCAACGGCAAGACCACCACGGTGGGCCTGACCGAGTCCATGCTGCAGGCCGCCGGGCTCAAGGCGATCGCGGTCGGCAACGTCGGTACCCCGATCCTGGACGCCCTCCGCGACCCCGTGGAGTACGACGCCTTCGCGGTGGAACTCTCCAGCTTCCAGCTGCACTGGAGCCACACGGTCTCACCGGTGGCCAGCGTGTGTCTGAACGTCGCCGAGGACCACGTGGACTGGCATGGTTCCTACGCCTCCTACCTGGCCGACAAGGCCAAGGTCTACGCGAACACCCAGAAGGCCTGCATCTACAACGCCGAGCAGATCGAGACCGAACGCATGGTCGAGGACGCGGACGTCGTGGAGGGCTGCAGAGCCGTGGGCTTCACCACACTGACGCCGGCCATCAGCATGCTCGGCGTCGTGGAAGGACTGCTCGTGGACCGCGCGTTCATCGCCGAACGCAAGGACAGCGCGGCCGAACTCGCCTCGATTGCCGACCTTGGGTCGGCGGCTCCGCGCCACATGGTGGCGAACGCGCTGGCTGCGGCGGCCCTGGTCCGGGCCTACGGCCTGGAGGCGTCGGCAGTCCGCCAGGGCCTGCTGAACTACCTCCCGGGAGACCACCGGATCCAGCCCGTGGCCCGGCACGAGGGTGTCCTCTGGGTCAACGATTCCAAGGCCACCAACCCGCATGCCGCCGCCGCCTCTCTGTCGGCGTTCCAGAACGTGGTGTGGATCGCCGGCGGCCTGTCCAAGGGTGTGAATTACGACTCCCTGATCCGGGAACAGGGCAGCCGGCTCAAGGCCGTGGTGCTGATCGGCACGGACTCCAGTGACCTGCAGGCCGCGCTGAAGCGACACGCGCCGGATGTCCCCGTGATCGGGSCGGCMAAGGGCGASACTGAAGACGTGCAGACTGCCGGAACGGCCMAMGCCGCCGCAGGCCCCTCGCCRATTTTTGGCGAGACTGTGATGGCCCAGGCCGTTGCCTCGGCGGCGCAGGTGGCCGCCTCCGGGGACACTGTGCTGCTGGCTCCGGCGGCTGCTTCCATGGATCAGTTCTCTTCCTATGCTCACCGTGGCGACGCCTTCATCGAAGCTGTCCGCGAGCTCGTGGAAGGGCAGGCTCAGACCAGCGAGGAGTAACAATGGTCAGCACGCCCACACGTACGACGGCGGCCCGCGCCGGAGGCGGGGCCACCAGCGGCGGTGCCGCCGGCGCCAAGTCCGCCGGGGGCAGGACACCGCCGTCGGCGCGCCGGCCCACTCTGACGCCCGCGGCACGGGTGCGTGCCTGGATGCGGGGATTCTGGTCCGCGCTGGAAGGCACCGGCAAGTCCCGCAACGGATCCACGTACTACCTGATCCTTGGCTCCACCCTGGCCCTGACGGCGATCGGCATCATGATGGTCCTCTCCGCCTCCAGCGTGGAAGCCATCGCCGCGGGGGAGTCGCCCTACTCCGCGGCCCTCAAGCAGGGTGGCTTCGCAGCACTCGGCGTCTTCGCCATGTTTGTCCTCTCGCGCGTCAACGTCGTCTGGCTCCGGCGCTTCGCCTGGCCCATCATTTTCCTGGCCGTTGCGCTGCTGGGCCTGGTCCTCCTTGTCGGGCGCAGCGCCCTGGGCAACCAGAACTGGATCGACGTCGGCCCCTTCACCTTCCAGCCCTCCGAAGCCGCCAAGCTTGCCCTCGCACTGTGGATGGCCACGGTGCTGGACCGCAAAGCGAAGCTACTCCAGGAGTGGCGCCACGCCCTGATTCCCGTCGTGTTCCCTGGGTCCGCCGCCGTCCTGGGCCTCATCCTCGCCGGAAACGACCTCGGCACGGCCATGATTGTGATGATCATCGTGGCCGCCGGACTGTTCTTCGCCGGCGTCCGGCTCTCCTTCTTCGGCATATCCGGGGCAATACTGGCCATTGGCGCGACCGTCCTCGCCGTCACGAGCCCGAACCGGATGTGCCGCATCCTGTCCTGGACCGGCCAGACCTGTGCCGACGGCTCCGACCTGAACTACCAGTCCACCAACGGCCTTTATGGCCTTGCGTCCGGCGGCTGGTTTGGCGTGGGACTGGGCCAGAGCCGGCAAAAGTACAGCTGGATCCCCGAAGCCCACAACGACTTCATCTTCGCGATCATCGGTGAAGAACTCGGACTGGTCGGGACGCTGGTGGTACTGATCCTCTTCGCCATCCTCGGCACGGCCATCTACCGCGTTGTCGTCGCGCAGCACGATGTCTTCCACCGCGTCCTGGCCGGCGCCATCATGGTCTGGCTCCTGGGCCAGGCCAGCGTCAACATGGCCGTGGTGACCGGACTGGCACCGGTGATCGGCGTCCCGTTGCCCTTCATCTCCTACGGCGGCTCGGCCCTGCTGATGTCGCTGTGCGCGATCGGCGTGGTCTTGTCCCTTGCCCGGGCCCAAATGGACCCGGCGATGCAGCCTAAGAAGATGTTCAGGTTCGGGCCCGCCGCGTTCGCGAATTCCGTGCGGAGGACCCGCGCTGCCCGGGCGGCCGCCAAGGCATCCAGCCAGTCCGCCGACCGCGCCGCACCGAAGGGATCAGCTTCGAAGGGCGCCGCCCCAAAGGCAACCGGCAAGGGCGCCGCCCCGAACCCGGCCCGGAATCCCGCCGGCAATCCGTCCAAAAACGCACCAGCCAAAAGCACAGCAAGCAAAAACCCCGCCAAGAGCCGTACGAAAGCGTAAACAGCCCTTCATGAACACCGAATCGCCTTTGTCCGTGGTCCTTGCCGGTGGCGGAACCGCCGGTCATATCAGCCCGCTGCTGGCCATTGCCGGCGCCCTTCGCCAGTCCCTCCCCGCCGTGCAGCTCCTGGCTGTCGGGACACCCGGGGGAATGGAAGCGCGCCTGGTTCCGGCGGCCGGCCTGGAGCTGGCCACCATCAGCCGGGTGCCGCTCCCGCGCAAGCCCTCCACGGACCTGCTCCGGCTTCCCGGCCGGATGGTCGTTGCGGTGAAGCAGGCAGGGTCCATCCTGGATGCGGCAGGAGCCGACGTCCTTGTCGGAGTGGGCGGCTACGTGTGCACACCGATGTACCTCGCGGCCCGGCGCCGGAAGATCCCGATCGTGGTCCACGAGGCCAACACCCGCCCCGGCCTGGCCAACCGCGTAGGCGCCCGGCTCGGCGCGCACGTGGCCGTCGCCTTCGCCGCGACCAAACTCGGCCGCGCCCGGCACGTGGGCATGCCGATGCGCCCCGAGATTTCCGGCCTTGACCGCGCGGCCGCCCGCGCCGGGGCACGGCAGGAGCTCGGACTGGACCCGGACAAGCCAACGCTGATTGTCACCGGCGGATCCTCTGGCGCCCAGAGCATCAACCGGTCCCTCGCCGCGGCCGTAGGAGCCCTCGCCGAGGCCGGCGTGCAGACGCTGCACATCACCGGCCGCGGCAAGTCCATGCACGACGCCGCCGGCAAGCCCCTCGCCGCGCCAGGCTACCGGCAGGTGGAATACGTGGACGGCATGGAGACCGTGTACGCCGCAGCGGACCTGCTGCTGGCCCGGGCCGGTGCCGCCACTGTCTGTGAGGTGGCCGCCGTCGGCGTGCCCGCCGTCTTTGTCCCCCTCCCCATCGGCAACGGCGAGCAGGCGCTGAACGCCGCCGGACTTGTCGACGCAGGCGGGGCCCTGATCATCGACGACAAGGCCTTCTCCGCCGACTGGATCCGCGGGAACATCATTCCCCTCCTGCTGGACACGGACAGACTGGCCCGGATGGCGGCCAGCTCCGAACAGCTCGGCATCCGCAACGCGGACCGGCGCATGGCCGATCTCATCCTCGAAGTCGCGGCCCCGAAGCAACACCCGACACAGCAGCACCCCACCCAGGACGGCAGGAAGCAGTAGAGCCATGACCCAGCCCCAACACGGCACGCGATCCCTGGAGTCCCTGGGCCGCATTCACTTCATCGGCATCGGCGGCGTCGGCATGTCCGCCGTCGCCCGCATCATGGTGGCCCGCGGAATCCCGGTCAGCGGCTCCGACGCCAAGGACCTGCCCGTCATGGCGGACCTCGCAGCCGCCGGCGCCCGGATTGCCGTGGGCTATGGACCGGACAACCTGGGCGACGCCCAGACCGTGGTCGCCGGCTCCGCGATCCGGCCCGACAACCCCGAGCTCGTAGCAGCACGCGCCGCCGGGCTCCCGGTGCTGCACCGCTCCGAGGCGCTGGCCGCCACGATGGCGGCGGACACGGTGGTGGCAGTCGCCGGAACCCACGGCAAGTCCACTACGACGTCGATGATCACGGTGTTGCTCCAGGGCGCCGGACTGGACCCGTCCTTCGCCATCGGAGCGAACGTCCCGGCCCTGGGCGTCAACGCGGCGCACGGCGCGTCCGGGATCTTCGTCGCGGAGGCTGACGAGTCCGACGGCTCCTTCCTGAACTACCGCCCCTCGATCGCCGTCGTGACCAACGTCGAGCCGGACCACCTGGACTTCTACGGCACCGCCGATGCCGTCTACGCCTCCTTCGACAGCTTCACGGCGCTGCTCCCGGCGGACGGTGTCCTGGTGGCCTGCGCAGACGACCCCGGAGCGAGGGCCCTCGCCGAACGCACACGGGCCCGCGGCAACACCCGCGTGGTCCTGTACGGGACGGCGGCCGACGCCGACATCCGGCTGCACGACGCCGGACCCGGCCAGATGGGGATCTCGACGGCGGCGGGCACGTTCGGCGTCGAACTCCAGGTTCCCGGCCGGCACAACGCGCTCAATGCCGCCGCGGCCTTCGCGGTGGCGCTCGAGCTCGGCGTCGCGCCGGACACCGCTGCGGGGGCACTGGCCCACTTCTCCGGCGCCTCGCGCCGTTTCGAGTTCAAGGGGGAGGGGCGCGGAGTCCGCGTCTATGACGACTACGCGCACCACCCCACGGAAGTCCGCGCCGCCTTGTCCGCGGCGCGGGCGGTCGCCGGGCAGCACAAGGTGCACGTGCTCTTCCAGCCCCACCTGTTTTCCCGGACCCGCGAATTCGCCCGCGAGTTCGCCGAGGCCCTCAATACGGCGGACACGGCCCTGGTCCTGGATATCTACCCTGCCCGGGAAGATCCCATCCCCGGCGTCACCAGCGGGCTGATCGCCGAACACCTGGGCTCCGGCGGCAGCCTCGTCGGACCCGGCGGGGAAGCCGTGCAGGCGCTGCTGGCGGCCGCCGGACCGGGGGACATCGTGCTCACCGCCGGCGCCGGCGACGTCACCGCCTACGGGCCGCTGATCGTCGACGCCCTGACGGTCGAGGCCGCCGGTGCCTAGCACCCGGCGCCCCACTTACCGGGGCGGCTCCAACGCCTCCGGTTCCAACGCCCCTGGTTCCAACGCCTCTGGGGGAGGTTCCCGGCCGCCTTCCGGCGGAACAGGCACGGACGTCATTTCGGCGTCCAAGAACGCCGCAGACCCGGCGGGCGGCACCGCGCAGCATCCGCAGCGCCCACACAGCACGCAGAGCCCTCCGGAGATCGTCGCCGGCAAGGTGCTGACCTTCCCCGAGCCCAAGGGCAAGCGCCGCAGACGCATCGTGCTCAGCACCATAGGCATTGTGGCCGTGCTGATGGCGGGGATCGTCGCGGCTGCCGTCTACTCGCCCGTGCTGGCCCTGCGGACCGTCTCCGTGGCGGGCACCAAGCTGCTCAACCCGGATCAGGTGCAGGCCGCCCTCGCGCCCCTTCAGGGAAAACCCCTCCCACAGGTCAGCGAGGAGGAGGTCACGGCCCTGCTGAAGCCGCTGGTCCAGGTCAAGGACGTCACCGTGACGGCGCTGCCGCCCTCCACCCTGCAGGTGCGCGTCACCGAGCGTATTCCGGTGGCGCTGGTCAAGCAGGGCCAAACGTTCCAGCTCGTGGACGTCGACGGCGTCCAGCTCAGCACCACCACGGATGCCGCCTCGGTCGCACTCCCGGTCATCGACGGCGGCAGCGGGACGCTTCCGAAGGACTTGTTCCAGGCCATCACCGCGGTGCTGGGAGCGCTGCCTGCGGATGTGCTGGCCCGGCTCTCCAATGCCTCCGCCGCCTCCGCCGACGCCGTCGAGCTCAAACTCGTCGACGGGCAGACGATCGTCTGGGGCAACGCGGGGGAGAAGGAGCTCAAGGCGCGCGTCCTTTCGGCCCTCCTGAAGGTCCCGGCCGACCCCAAGAACCCGGTGAAGGTCTACGATGTCAGCGTGCCCCGGCACCCTGTCACGCGTTAGCCGGCCTCGAGCGGCCCAAGGCGCTACTTACAGGGGCTATTTGCCGGTATTCGCGCGACACGCCCCGCCGGTTATTGAATGTCCCCGGCATAGGAAATACCGTCACAGACATGAGTTACTTGACATAACTATAACCTTCAAGTCGAAGGTTAAGGTTTCCAGCTTCAAGCAGGACTCGATATGTTTTCGCATTAGTACACGAACAAGGGACACGTAACGTGGCAGCTCCGCAGAATTACTTGGCCGTCATCAAGGTCGTCGGCATCGGCGGCGGTGGCGTGAACGCAGTCAACCGCATGATCGAGGTCGGTCTTCGCGGCGTCGAATTCATCGCCATCAACACCGACGCCCAGGCGTTGCTGATGAGCGATGCCGACGTCAAACTCGACGTCGGGCGTGAGCTGACCCGTGGTCTCGGTGCTGGCGCGAACCCCGAGGTCGGCCGGCAGGCTGCGGAAGACCACGCCGATGAAATCGAAGAGGTCATCCGGGGCGCAGACATGGTCTTCGTCACCGCCGGCGAAGGTGGCGGAACCGGTACCGGCGGCGCCCCCGTCGTGGCCCGCATTGCCCGTTCCCTTGGCGCCCTGACCATCGGCGTCGTAACGCGTCCGTTCACCTTCGAAGGCCGCCGCCGGGCCGGCTCCGCCGAGGCCGGCATCGACGCCCTGCGCGACGAAGTCGACACCCTGATCGTGATCCCGAACGACCGCCTGCTCTCCATCAGCGACCGCAACGTCTCGGTCCTGGATGCGTTCCGCTCCGCCGACCAGGTCCTGCTCTCCGGCGTCCAGGGCATCACGGACCTCATCACGACCCCCGGCCTGATCAACCTCGACTTTGCCGACGTCAAGTCCGTCATGCAGGGTGCTGGTTCCGCGCTGATGGGCATCGGTTCTGCCCGCGGCGAGGACCGTGCCGTCAAGGCTGCGGAGCTGGCCATTGCCTCCCCGCTGCTGGAAGCATCGATCGACGGTGCCCACGGCGTCCTGCTGTCCATTCAGGGCGGCTCGGACCTGGGCCTGTTCGAAATCAACGAGGCAGCCCGCCTTGTCCAGGAAGTAGCCCACCCGGAGGCGAACATCATCTTCGGCGCCGTGATCGATGACGCCCTTGGCGACGAGGCCCGGGTCACCGTGATCGCCGCCGGCTTCGACGACGTCAAGGCCACCTCGCCGTCCATGGACCAGTCCCTGCCGGCCGCGCCGCAGCGCCCTGCGACTGCCGCTCCCGCTCCGGCGCAGGCTCCCGCCTCCGCCCCCGTCCAGCCGCTGCACGCCACGGTTGGTGCCGCCGGCTACGGCGGCTGGGGCCAGCAGCGCCCCTCCGCAGTACCGGCCGACTCCGGCTTCGACGTCGACCTGCCTGCTGTCGTGGAGCCGGACCTCTCCGGCCGGCACTCTGATGACCTGGATGTCCCGGACTTCCTCAAGTAAACCGTTCCGCTTCAGCATGGCACCGCCGTCCGGCGGTGCCATGCTGCTTTGCGGCGGGTTACGGTGGATTGTATGAACGAAAGAATTCCCGGACATGTTGATGGCGGTGTTGTGATTGTTTTGCTGGCGGGCTGAAGTCCGGCCGGGCGTGTGGGTGGCTTTCACCGACGCCGGAGCCGGGAACCTTGCACTGCATGTTGGCGACGACCCCGCGGCTGTCCACCAACGCCGCGCGGAACTCGAAGCGGCCGCCGGTCTTGGCGGACGGAGGTTCCGGTACATGAACCAGGTCCACGGCAACGATGTCGCCATCGTCGGCAGTTCGACGGCGACGTTTGACCCTGCAACCTTGGAAGCAGCGCCTCTGGACTCGGCGGCTCTGGACTTGGCGGCCGTGGACACGGCGGGTGCGGCTCCGGCTGCCCCCACGGCCGATGCCATGGTCACCCGGACCGAGCCGCTGGCCGTCCTGGTGGCGGACTGTGTGCCGGTGGTGCTGGTCGGTGAGGACCTTGCCGGGGACCCTGTCCTCGGCGTCGTGCACGCCGGACGGCCCGGTGTGGCCAACGCAGTCGTACCGGCCGCGGTCGCCCGCCTGCGGGAGCTTGGCGCGGACCGCATCAGCGCCTGGGTGGGGCCCTCAGTCTGCGGCCGATGCTACGAGGTCCCCGAAGGGCTGCGCGCAGACGTCGCCGCGGCCGTGCCCGCAGCGTGGTGCACGACCTCCACCGGCACCCCCGGGCTGGACCTGCCGGCAGGGGTCCGGAGCCAGCTGGAAGCAGCGGGCGTCGAAGTCGAATACTCCGGGGGCTGCACCCTCGAGGACGAGACCCTGTTCTCCTACCGCCGCAACAGCCACACCGGCCGCTTCGCCGGGTTGGCGTGGACGGACCCGACGCACGCGGATCTGGCGCATGGCGATGACTGAGCCGGTAACGGGACCAGGCCACCGGCAGGATGCACTGGAAGGCCCCCGGCTGACCCAGCTGGAGGCKAACCTCGCGGCCGTCCGGCGCAGGATCGACGCCGCGGTGGCCGCCGCCGGCCGGCAGGGGYCACCGCCACGCCTGATTGTCGTCACCAAATTTCACCCTGCGCAGGACATCCGGCGGCTGGCGTCGCTGGGCGTCGCCGACGTCGGGGAAAACCGGGACCAGGAGGCGGCGGAGAAAGCAGCCCAGCTCGAGGACCTCGGCCTGAGCTGGCACTTCATTGGCCAGCTCCAAAGCAAGAAGGCCAAGTCCGTGGTGAAGTACGCGCAGTCCGTGCATTCGGTGGACCGCGCTGCACTGGCTGTCGCACTCGCCAAGGCGATGGAGGCCGAAACGGAACGCACTGGGCGCCCGCCCCTGGATTGCTTCATCCAGGTCAGCCTGGACGAGGACGCCGGGGCGCACCGCGGAGGCGCGGCTCCCGGCGAGGTTCCCGCGCTGGCCGAAGAGCTGGCAGCGGCCCCCGGCTTGCGGCTCGCGGGCGTCATGGCCGTTGCCCCCCTCGGCACGGATCCGGCGGCCGCCTTCGAGAAGCTGGCCGCCATTTCCGGGCGGCTTACAGAACAGTTTCCGCACGCCACGGGGATATCCGCCGGTATGAGCCAGGACCTCGAAGAGGCCGTCCGGTTCGGGGCGACACACCTGCGCATTGGCTCCGATATTCTCGGTCCGCGTCCGGCGCTGCGGTAAGTTCAAAGTATTGGAAGGTAATGGCGGGGATTCCAAGGCTGTCTAGTCATTAAGCGGCCCGCTTACGGACAAGATTAGGAGTCGACCATGGCTGGCGCTCTGCGCAAGACAATGATCTATCTTGGGCTCGCCGACGGCGACGAACATTACGAGTCTGAGCACCCCACACCGCACAAGGATGAGGACGAATCCATGGAGCACGACCGCGAGGAACGACGTGCGCCGGCGCCCGTCCGCGAGGTCCCCCGGGAAGAGCCTCAAGCCGMTGAAGAGGAATATCGCGCACCTGTGACACCCATCAAGCGTGCGGCATCGAGCCGCGAAGAGACCACCGGACTGCGGCAGATCACCACCATCCACCCGCGGTCCTACAACGACGCCAAACTCATCGGCGAAAGCTTCCGCGACGGCATCCCCGTCATTATGAACGTCACCGACATGGGCGAGGCTGACGCCAAGCGCCTCGTGGACTTCTCCGCCGGACTTGTTTTCGGGCTCCGCGGCAGCATCGAACGGGTGACGAACAAGGTGTTCCTGCTCTCGCCGTCGTACATCGAGGTCATTGGCGATGACAAGAAGGCCAGCGAGACACAGGCAAGTTTCTTCAACCAAAGCTAGGCCCGAATATTCGGTACGGATGCCAGGCAGGGAGACCTGCCTGGCATCAGTGCGGAATTATCCGTGTTGAAATAGAAGTGACACTTTCCTTAGGACACTTCGGTATCCGGAATGAACATGGAGATATGAGTTAGCTCATGGGAATTGTTTTCGGGCTCGTCTATATCGCTCTGTTGCTTTTTTTCGTGGCATTGATCATCCGCCTGGTCTTCGACTGGGTGCAGATGTTTGCCCGAAGCTGGCGGCCGCGCGGGATGGCACTCGTGGCCGCCCATGCTGTGTATTCGGTCACGGACAAGCCCCTCAAGCTGCTCCGCCGGCTCATCCCGCCGCTGCGTCTGGGCGGAATCTCATTGGACATCGGCTTCCTGCTGCTGTTCGTGGCCGTCAGCGTGGCGATGTGGATCGTCAAGGGCCTGGTGTACGCCCAGCCGATCGCAGCATAAGCCGCCGCCGCACAGCAGGCGACCTGGGCCGACGCCCAAACTGCTAGAAAACTCCGGTTTGACACTGCGGTGTTGAATTAGAGGAACCAGACCATATTTAGGTACCGTAGTTTTGACGGCCGGAAGGCCTACTGACTAACTAGACCAACGAGGTGACCAGATGGCTTTGACGCCAGAAGACGTTGTCAACAAGCGCTTTCAGCCGACCAAGTTCCGCGAAGGCTACGACCAGGACGAGGTTGACGACTTCCTGGACGAGATCGTCGTCGAACTTCGGCGCCTGAACCAGGAGAACGACGAGCTGCGCAAGAAGCTCGCCGAATCCGGCGCCGGCACGCCTGCCAGTTCCGCAGCCGCCGCACCCGTGGTGGAAAAGGTCCCGGCGCCCGTCAAGGCCGAGAAGGAAGACACCGCCAAGGCAGAAGCCGAGGCCAAGGCAAAGGCGGCAGCAGAAGCCGCCAAGAAGAAGGAAGCCGAGCAGGCCGCCAAGGCTGCCCAGGCTGCCCAGGCAGTCGAACCGGCACGCAACGCTGCCACCCCGGCCTCCGAGTCCGCCGCCGGCCTGCTCGCCATGGCGCAGCAGATGCACGACAAGCACGTCGCCGACGGCGAGCAGCAGCGCGACAAGATCATCGCCGAAGCCCAGATCGAGGCCAGCAGCCTGGTCAACGATGCGCAGGAGAAG
This sequence comes from Arthrobacter sp. 05T47, assembly GCF_056395825.1. NCBI lineage: Bacteria > Bacillati > Actinomycetota > Actinomycetes > Micrococcales > Micrococcaceae > Arthrobacter > Arthrobacter sp. 05T47. Next base: position 81,379 of record NZ_JBFTKG010000013.1, read on the forward strand.
TCCCGCAAGATCCTCGGTGCCCTCGAGCAGCAGCGCTCCGTCCTGGAACGCAAGGTCGAGCAGCTGCGCGGCTTCGAGCGTGACTACCGCTCGCGCCTGAAGGCTTACATCGAAGGCCAGCTCCGTGACCTGGATGCCCGCGGCTCCGTCGCGGCCCCCGAGGTTGGCGAAGCCAGCTAGGGCAAAAACCAAGTATTCTGAAAGCCGGTGGCTGGGGACTCCTCTGCCGCCGGCTTTTCATTTTCCCGCATCTTGTTTTTCCCCACTGCGCCGCCGCCGGGTCCGCCGGCCGGCACCAGCCGGGCACCCCACCCCAGTCTCAGCACTGGCTCCCGAACGAAAGCCCTATGACTGACGCACCATCACCAGAGCCCATGCTGCCCGTCGAGGCGGCACAGCCTGTGCACACCCGGCCGCGCCGGGCAAAGCTGTTTGTCCTGTTCGCCGGCTTCGCCGTGTTCGCCTACGTGTTCGACCAGCTGACCAAGCTCTGGGTCACGAGCACCATGACCGAGGGTGAACGGATCCCCGTCTTTCCGCCGCTGCTGCACTGGTTCTACATCCGCAACTCCGGTGCCGCGTTCTCGATCGGCGAGAACGTCACGTGGGTGTTCACGATCATCATGGCGGCTGTGTCCGTCGCGATCCTGCTGCAGCTGCGCAAGCTTGGCTCGCTCTGGTGGGCGCTGGCGCTCGGGCTCCTCCTAGGCGGCGCACTCGGCAACCTGACGGACCGTCTCTTCCGCGAGCCTGCCTTCGCGATGGGCCACGTGGTGGACTTCATCCAGCTTCCGAACTTCGCGATCTTCAACATCGCCGACTCGGCGGTGGTCTCCGCCGTCGTGATCATCTGCCTGCTCACGCTCCGCGGAATCTCCCTGGACGGCTCGCGCCACACGAAGGATACGGTGGCCAAAGATGTCTGAACCTGCAGATCTCCCCGGGGAGCCCGGCGCCGCACCTGCCGGGCCCCGGCGCTTCACCGTCCCGGAAGACCTGGCGGGCGCCCGCGTGGACGCGGGCCTGGCCAGGCTGATGGACATCTCCCGCTCCCAGGCAGCCACCCTGATCGCCGAGGGCAACGTCACCAGCAATGCCAAGCCGGTGGGCAAGTCGCTCAAGCTCGCCCCCGGCACCGTGCTCGACGTCGTTGTGCCGGACCGCAGGGACCCCCTGGAAATCGTGGAGGAAGTAGTGGACGACCTGTTGATCCTGCTGGACGATGACGAATTTGTCGTCATCGACAAACCGGTCGGCGTGGCAGCCCATCCCTCACCCGGCTGGGTGGGCCCCACCGTGGTCGGCGGCCTCGCCGGTCTCGGTTACCGGATTTCGACGTCGGGCGCCCCTGAGCGCGCCGGCATCGTCCACCGGCTCGATGTCGGAACCTCCGGCGTCATGGTGGTCGCGAAGACCGAAAACGCCTACACCGTGCTGAAGCGGGCCTTCAAGGAACGCACCGTGGACAAGGTCTACCACGCCGTCGTCCAGGGCCTTCCCGATCCGCTGGCGGGCACCATCGACGCGCCCATCGGCCGCCACCCGGGCCACGACTGGCGGTTCGCCGTGATCGAAGACGGCCGGGATTCGGTGACGCACTACGAGGTCCTGGAAGCCTTCGGGAAGGCCTCCCTGGTTGAGGTGCACCTCGAAACCGGCCGCACCCACCAGATCCGCGTGCACTTTTCCGCCCTCCGGCACCCCTGTGCCGGTGACCTGACCTACGGCGCGGACCCGCGGCTCGCCGCCACCCTGGGACTGACCCGGCAGTGGCTGCACGCCCGGGAACTGGCCTTCGACCACCCGCGGACGGGGGAGCGGGTGACCGTCACGAGCGAGTACCCACAGGACCTGAAGTATGCGCTCGAGGTCCTGGAATCAGGGAACGCCTGAGCCCTTGCACGTCGCCGTCGCGGCTCGGCACTAGAATGGTGCGGTGACTTCCAGCAACGACTCGTTTGTCCATCTCCACAACCACACCGAGTACTCGATGCTGGACGGTGCCGCCCGGCTCGGTGAGCTGTTCGACGAGACCGAGCGGCTCGGCATGCCGGCCCTGGCCACCACGGACCACGGTTACCTGTTCGGCGCCTTCGACTTCTGGAAGCGGGCCACCGACCAGGGCATCAGGCCCATCATCGGCGTCGAAGCCTACGTGACTCCCGGGACGGCCCGCACGGACAAGACCCGCGTGCGGTGGGGCGAGGAGCACCAGCGCAAGGATGACATCTCCGGCGGTGGCTCCTACACGCACATGACGCTGCTCAGCTACAACAACGTGGGCATGCGGAACCTGTTCCGGGCCTCCTCGATCGCCTCGCTGGACTCGGTCTTCGGCAAATGGCCCCGGCTGGACCGGGAGCTGCTGAACACCTACTCGGAAGGGCTCATCGCCACCACCGGCTGCCCCTCCGGTGAGGTCCAGACCCGGCTGCGGCTCGGCCAGTACCGCGAAGCGGTCGAGGCCGCGGCCGAGTTCCGCGACATCTTCGGCGCGGAGAACTACTTCTGCGAGCTCATGGACCACGGCCTGGACATCGAGCGGCGCGTCACCGGCGACCTCCTGCGCCTGGCCAAGGACCTGAACCTGCCCCTGGTGGCCACCAACGACCTGCACTACACGCACGAGCACGACGCGAAGGCGCACGAGGCCCTGCTGGCCATCCAGTCCGGTTCCACCCTCCTGGAGCCGACCTACGACAACGGCGGCTCGCGCTTTGCCTTCTCCGGCAGCGGCTACTACCTGAAGTCACCGCAGGAAATGCGCGAGCTCTTCCGCGACCACCCGGAGGCGTGCGACAACACGCTGCTGATCGCCGAGCGCTGCAACGTCTCGTTCAACACCGGCGCCAACTACATGCCCCGGTTCCCCTGCCCGGAGGGGGAGGACGAAACCTCCTGGCTGGTCAAGGAAGTGGACAAGGGACTCCAGTACCGCTATCCCAAGGGCATCCCGGACAAGGTCCGCAAGCAGGCCGACTATGAGCTGGAAGTCATCACCTCCATGGGCTTCCCGGGCTACTTCCTGGTGGTGGCCGACTTCATCAACTGGGCCAAGAACAACGGCATCCGGGTCGGTCCCGGACGCGGCTCCGGTGCAGGCTCCATGGTGGCGTACGCCATGCGCATCACCGACCTCGACCCGCTGCACCACGGCCTGATCTTTGAGCGCTTCCTCAACCCGGACCGCGTCTCCATGCCTGACTTCGACGTCGACTTCGATGACCGGCGCCGCTCCGAAGTGATCGACTACGTCACGCGTAAATACGGCGACGAGCGCGTGGCCATGATCGTCACCTACGGCACCATCAAGACCAAGCAGGCCCTCAAGGACTCCTCACGCGTGCTGGGTTACCCGTTCAGCATGGGCGAGACGTTGACCAAGGCACTGCCGCCGGCCGTGATGGCAAAGGACATTCCGCTCGCGGACATCCAGAACCCCCAGTCCAAGCGCTACGGCGAGGCCGGTGACTTCCGCCAGCTGATCAGCACGGACCCGGAGGCTGCCAAGGTCTTCGAAACGGCACTGGGCATCGAAGGCCTGAAGCGGCAATGGGGCGTGCACGCCGCCGGCGTCATCATGTCCTCGGATCCCATCATCGACGTGATTCCGATCATGCGCCGCTTCCAGGACGGCCAGGTCATCACCCAGTTCGACTATCCGACGTCCGAAGGCCTTGGCCTGATCAAGATGGACTTCCTCGGGCTGCGAAACCTGACGATCATTTCCGATGCCCTGGAAAACATCAAAATGAACCGCGGCGTCGACCTGGACCTCGAAACCCTCGAGCTGGACGACACGGCGTCCTACGAGCTGTTGGCCCGCGGAGACACGCTGGGCGTTTTCCAGCTCGACGGCGGGCCCATGCGCTCCCTGCTCAAGCTGATGAAGCCTGACAACTTCGAAGACATCTCCGCCGTGCTGGCCCTCTACCGGCCCGGGCCCATGGGCGCCAACGCCCACACCGACTACGCGCTGCGCAAGAACAAGATCCAAGAGGTCATCCCGATCCACCCGGAGCTCGAGGAACCGCTCTCCGAAATCCTCGGCGGCACGTACGGGCTGATCGTGTACCAGGAGCAGGTCATGGCCGTGGCGCAGAAGCTCGCCGGCTATACCCTGGGCCAGGCCGACATCCTGCGCCGCGCCATGGGCAAGAAGAAGAAGTCCGAGCTGGACAAGCAGTTCGCCGGCTTCTCCCAAGGCATGCAGGACAACGGCTACTCCATGGCCGCGGTCAAGACCCTCTGGGACATCCTGCTGCCGTTCTCCGACTACGCCTTCAACAAGGCGCACTCGGCCGCGTACGGCGTGATCTCCTACTGGACCGCCTACCTGAAGGCGCACTACGCCCCGGAGTACATGGCGGCCCTGCTGACCAGCGTCGGCGACGACAAGGACAAGTCCGCGATCTACCTCAACGAATGCCGGCGCATGGGCATCACGGTGCTGCCGCCGGACGTCAATGAGTCAGCGCTGAACTTCACCCCGGTTGGCACCGACATCCGCTTCGGCATGGGCGCCATCCGCAACGTCGGCGTGAACGCCGTCGAAGCCATGGTGGCGGCGCGCGAAAAGGAAGGCGCCTACACGTCCTTCAAGGACTACCTCATGAAGGTCCCCGCGGTGGTCTGCAACAAGCGCACCATCGAATCCCTGATCAAGGCCGGCGCCTTCGACTCGCTCGGCCATCCCCGCCGTGCCCTGGCCATGATCCATGAAGAAGCGATCGACTCCGTCATCACCCTCAAGCGCAACGAGGCGATCGGCCAGTTCGACCTCTTCGCCGGCTTCGAGGACCAGGAGCCCGAGGCGTCGCTCAGCACGGAAATCCCGGACCTGCCGGAATGGGAGAAGAAGGACAAACTGGCGTTCGAGCGCGACATGCTCGGCCTCTACGTCTCCGACCACCCGCTGCAAGGGCTGGAAGGGCTCCTGAGCCAGCACGCCGACCGGTCGATCACCTCCATCATCGCCGAAGACGGCCCGCCGGACGGCTCGATCGTGACCATCGCGGGCATGATCACCTCACTCAGCCGAAGGATCGCCAAAGCCAGCGGCAACGCCTACGCCCGCGCCGAAATCGAGGACCTCGCCGGTTCCATGGAGGTCATGTTCTTTGGCCAGGTCTACGGCCCCATCGCCTCGGTGCTGGCGGAGGACCTGATCGTGGTGGTCAAGGGCCGCCTGCAACGGCGCGACGACGGAGCCGTCACCTTGAACTGCATGGAACTGTCCGTCCCGGACCTCAGTGACAGCCAGAACGGGCCCGTGGTCATCACCATGGCCACGCACAAGGCCACCGAGGCCGTCGTGACCGAGCTCGGCGACGTCCTGCGCACCCACCGCGGCAATTCCGAGGTCAGGCTGCACCTGCAGGGCGACACCCGGGTAGAGGTGATGGGCCTGCCGGTGCATCTGCGGGTCAATCCGAGCCCGTCACTGTTCGGCGACCTGAAGGTGCTGCTCGGCCCGACCTGCCTGGACAATTAATCCGGGCGGGGAACCAGCGCGGCGGCGGCCCCTGGAGCCCGGCGCTCAGATTTCGTAGTCGAGCGGAACAGGCTGGCCGTACGCCCCGGAGTGATAGAGCAGGGGAGCGCCGTCCTCGCCCACCTGGCCCTCCACTACCTCAACCACCACGACGGCATTGTTCTCGAACGAGAGCCGCATCTGGACTTTGCCGATCAGCCAGCCGGCGACACCCTTGAGCACAGGCACGTCATGGGGTCCGTGTTCCCAGTGGTCGCCGTCGAACCGGTTGCCGGCCCGAGCGAAGCGGTCGGCGAGTTCCTGGTTGTCCAGCCCGAGCATGTGGACGCCAATGTAGGTCGTGTTCGCCACGGCCGGCCAGGAACTGGAGGTCCTGGCCATGTTGAACGTGAAGCGCGGCGGCTTGGCGGACAGCGAGGCGACAGAGGTTGCCGTGAATCCGAACGGGACGTCGTTGAAGTTGGCCGTGATGATGGCCACGCCCGCAGCGTGACGGCGGAACATTTCCTTGAACGTTCCTTCGAAAATTCCTTCATCTGTGGCCACTGCGATCCAACTCCCTGCTGCACGTGCGTGTCATGGTTCCTACTCTTCCAGCGTATTGCGCCGGTGATCCAGTAGGACATTTTCTTTACTTCTGCCGTCATGTGCTGCCGGGAGGCGTCATGCGCCGGCGGAATTTCTTGTTACCGTTTGTTGCATGACACAGCCCGCAGTAGACGGCCCCGTCCACCACGACGGGGAGCCCGCGCAGCCGGTGCTGCCCGCGTATCCGGGACAGCAGCCCGGACCCGGCCGGCGGCCCTTGCGGAAGGCCGCGATCATCGCGGCCGCCGGCGTCCCCGTGGGCCTGCTCTGGTGGCTCCTGGCGCCGTCGGGGTTGAACCTGCTGACCGGAAACCCGGACCTCGCGGCCGGCACCAACACCGCAACCTGGCTGCCCAGGGACCTGGTGCTGGCGGGACTGTGCCTGCTCGCCGGATGCGTCGCCGGCTCGTTCGTCGCCGGTTCCAAGCACTACCAGCCCGGCCCCGGCACCGTGATCCTGGTGGTCCTCGCCGGCGTTGCCGGCTCGCTCATCGCCTGGGGAACCGGCGTGCTCAGCGCCCACTTGTGGGGAGCGCCGGCGGACACCTCGGCCAGCGCAAGCGTTGCCTTCTCACTGCGCTCGTATGCCGTCCTCGCCATCTGGCCGGCGGCGATCGCGCTGGCCATCTTCCTGAACAGCCTCTTCCCGGGCTCCGGCGGCAAAGCCCGCCGCTGACCCGCGGCTCCCCGCGGCACAGTGTCGGCTTCCCGCGGCGGGGCCGCGTCACAGCTTCGGGCCGCGTCACAGCTTCGGGCCGGTGCGGCGGGGCACGTAAAATGATCGGGTGAGCCTAACTCCAGACAGCCCCGCCCAGATGACCGCCGCCCTCAACTTCCGCACGGTGGACGTGCGCGGCCAGCACCTGTCCCTCGCTGGACTCCGCGCTGCCGTGCCCCGGGCACAGTCGGGCACCATGGCCGACGCCGAGGGCAAGGTCCTGGACATCATCTCTGCCGTCCGCGCGCGGGGCATCGGCGCCCTCCGGGAGCTGGCACTGGCCTTCGACGGCGTCGAACAGACGCACCCCCGCGTCCCGGCCGAGGCGCTGCGTGCGGCCCTTGAGGGCCTGGATCCCGCCGTGCGCGCCGCCCTCGAGGAATCCATCCGCCGGGCCCGCAGCTTCGCGGACGCGCAGCGCCCGGCGAACATCGACGTCGAACTCGGCGAGGGCGCCGTCGTCAGCCAAAACTGGGTGCCGGTGGCGCGCGTCGGGCTCTACGTCCCCGGCGGCCTGGCCGTCTACCCGTCCTCGGTCATCATGAACGTGGTCCCCGCCCTGGCCGCCGGCGTCGAATCGATTGCACTGGCGTCACCGCCGCAGAAGAACTTCGGCGGCCTCCCGCACCCCACCATCCTGGCGGCGGCCTGCCTCCTGGGCATCGAGGAGGTCTACGCGATCGGCGGGGCGCAGGCCATCGCGGCCTTCGCGTACGGCATCCCGGCCGATGCGTCCGGCAACCTCCCCGGGATCGACCCCGTGGATGTCGTCACGGGTCCGGGCAACATCTTCGTGGCCACCGCCAAGCGGCTGGTCAAGGGCGTCGTCGGGATCGACTCCGAGGCCGGCACCACCGAGATCGCCATCCTCGCCGACTCCACCGCCAGCCCCGCCCTCGTGGCCGCGGACCTCATCAGCCAGGCCGAGCACGACCCCAAGGCGGCGTCGGTTCTGTTCACCGACTCCGAGGCCCTGGCCGCCGAGGTCCGGGTGGAGCTGGAGCGGCAGGCCGCAGCCACGAAGCACTCCAGCCGCGTCCGGGAGGCCCTGTCCGGCCCGCAGTCCGGCGTGGTGCTGGTCGAGGACCTGGAGCAGGGCATCGCCGCCTGCGACGCCTACGCCGCGGAACACCTTGAAATCATGACCGCCGATGCCGCCGGGGTGGCAGCCCGGATCCGCAGCGCCGGTGCGATCTTCGTGGGGGACTACAGCCCCGTGAGCCTGGGCGACTACTGCGCCGGGTCCAACCACGTGCTGCCGACCAGCGGCACGGCCGCTTTCTCCTCCGGACTGAACGTGACCACGTTCCTGCGGGCCATCCAGGTCATCAACTACAGCCGCTCCGCGCTGGAGCAGGTCAGCGGCCACATCGTCAGCCTCTCCGGCGCGGAGGATCTGCCCGCGCACGGCGAGGCCGTCACGGTGCGGTTCGCCGCCCGGTAGCCGGCCCCCAACCACTACATGTAGTAATTACAGGCTTGTTATTCAGCTACATCTAGTCGTAAACTGGGTTCACAGAGCGGCACCGAAACCGCGCTTTTTAAAGATTGGTGCCTTTTTAAGGATTGGCGCCTTCTAAGGATTACCGCCTTTCACGGATTGCGGCTGCTCGAGGATTGCGACAGGGGAGGAAACGAGATGTATTGCCCGTTCTGCCGGAACCCTGATTCGCGCGTCGTGGACAGCCGGATAGCCGACGACGGCTCGGCCATTCGCCGCCGTCGCCAGTGCCCCGAATGCGGGCGCCGCTTCACCACGGTGGAAACCACCAGCCTGACCGTCATCAAGCGTTCGGGCGTCGGCGAGCCGTTCAGCCGCAGCAAGGTTATCAACGGCGTCCGCAAGGCCTGCCAGGGCCGCCCCGTTACTGAGGACGATCTCGCCCTGTTGGCTCAGGAAGTCGAGGAGACGATCCGGGGCTCCGGCGCGGCCGAAATCGAAGCCCACGAAGTAGGCCTGGCGATCCTGGAGCCGTTGCAGCGCCTCGACGAGGTCGCCTACCTGCGCTTCGCCAGCGTCTACCAGGCCTTCGAATCGCTGGAAGACTTCGAAGCGGCGATATCCCTGCTTCGCCATGAGGCGGAGACCAAGGGCCGGGACGGCAAGAACCCGGACAAGAGTCCGCTTCAGGCGCCGTCGTAAGATTTGTGTTCTTAAGTCCCGGGGACTGTTCCGGGTTAACTGGGTCAAAGGGCACCACCACAGACTCCGGTGGTGGCAGCGGAGGGGAAGCCGCGGCCACCACCGGCTCCACCCCGCCTGGCTCGCGGCGGGTCGTTGGATCTAGCGGCCGCCAGCGACCGGGAGCACCGCTCCGGTGATGTAGGAGGCCTCCCCGGACAGAAGCCACAGGACTGCTGCTGCAATCTCGTCGGGCTCCGCGCCGCGGCCCATCGGGATCGTAGGATTGAGCCGCTCCACCCGGTCCGGCATGCCGGCGGCGGCGTGCAGTCCGGTGTTTGTGCTCCCCGGAGCCACGGCGTTAACCCGGATACCCTGCGCCGCGACTTCAGCCGCCAGCCCCACGGTGAGGACGTCGACGGCGCCCTTGGACGCCGCGTAGTGCGCCCACGTTCCGGGCGAACCGGCTTTTGTCGCCGTGGAGGAAATGTTGATGATGGAGCCGCCGTTGCCGCCGTGGTCGCGGCCCAACCTGCGTACCGCCTCCTGGCAGACAAAGATCAGGCCCGCGACGTTGACGTCGAGGACACGGCGGACGGTGTCCTCCGGCACGTCCGCCAAGGGGCCGATCAGGTTCCCGGTGATTCCTGCGTTGTTCACGACGGCGGCCAGCGGGCCCAGGCCCATGGCGGCGTCGAACAGTCCGGACACCGCGGCCGGATCGCTGACATCGGCGCGCACTGCCTGCGCAGTTCCCCCGCTCCCGGTGATGGCATGTACCACCTCAGCGGCACCGGCGGCGTCGTTGGAGTAATTGACTACGACGGCGTAGCCGGCTGCCGCGGCACGCAGGGCGATCGCCGCCCCGATGCCGCGGCTGGCGCCGGTGACGATAACGACCCCAGAGCCTCGCCCGGTCATGGGGCTACTTGGCCAGCTTGTGCTTCAGCGCGATCTCGACGGCCGCGCCCACGATCCCGGCGTCGTTCTTCAGTTCGGCCGGAACGATCGGAGTGCGCAGCTTCATGTGCGGCAGGTACTCGTCGGCACGCTTGGAGATGCCGCCGCCCACGATGAAGAGCTCGGGGGAGAACAGGAATTCGACGTGGGAGAAGTAGCGTTGCAGCAGCACGCTGTACTGTTCCCAGCTGAGGCCGTCGCGCTCACGGGCCACGGCCGAGGCCTTGGTCTCGGCGTCGAAACCGTCGATCTCCAGGTGGCCGAGTTCGGCGTTGGGAACCAGCTTGCCGTCGAAGATGAAGGCCGAACCGATGCCGGTGCCCAAGGTGATCACCAGGACGGTGCCATCGACTCCTTCGCCGGCACCGAAGCGGGCCTCGGCGAGGCCGGCGGCGTCGGCGTCGTTGATGACCTCCACGGGACGGCCGAGGCGTGCCGTGAGCATGCCGTCGATGTCGGCCTCCAGCCACGACTTGTCCACATTGGCGGCCGAGTGGACCACGCCGTGCTGGATGATGCCCGGGAAGGTGACGCCCACGGGGGTGTCGGAGTCGGGGGCGTCGGGACGGGCGGAGAGCTCGGCAGCGACCTGCGCCACGACTTCGGCCACGGATTCGGGGGTGGAGGGCTGCGGCGTGGGGATGCGCACGCGGTCGCCGATCAGCTTGCCCTTCTTCAGGTCCACGATTCCGCCCTTGATACCGGTGCCGCCGATGTCAATGCCGATCAGATGGGCGTTCTTCTTCGACTTCTCGTCCTTCTTGGCCAATGTCATTCCGTTCGTGGCAGGGGCGGGCGGTAGGAGCCGGACAAGGCCGGCGGGTGAAGAGCAGGGTGATGCAGTGAAATACCGGGTGTTGMGCGAGTCAGGGCAGCGTGAGGACCTCGGCGCCGGACTCCGTGACGAGCAGGGTGTGCTCGAACTGGGCTGTGCGCTTGTGGTCGCGGGTCACGACCGTCCAGTCATCGGCCCACATGTCCCAGTCAACGGTGCCCAGGGTCAGCATCGGCTCGATCGTGAACACCATACCGGTTTCCATGACTGTGTTGTATGCCGGCGCGGCGTCATAGTGCGGAATGATCAGCCCGGTGTGGAAGGCTTCGCCCACTCCGTGTCCGGTAAAGTCGCGGACCACGCCGTAGCCGAATCGCTTTGCGTAGGACTCGATGGCCCGGCCGATCACGTTGATCTCGCGTCCCGGCGCTACGGCCCGGATGGCGCGGTTCAGTGATTCCTTGGTGCGCTCGACGAGGAGGCGGGATTCCTCATCGACGTCGCCGACCAGGAACGTGTAGTTGGTGTCGCCATGCACGCCGCCGACGAAGGCCGTGATGTCGATGTTGAGGATGTCGCCGTCCTGGACCACGGTGCTGTCCGGGATCCCGTGGCAGATGACCTCATTGAGTGAGGAGCACAGCGACTTCGGAAAGCCCCGGTAGCCCAGGGTGGACGGGTACGCGTTGTGGTCCAGCAGGAATTCGTGGCCTACCCGGTCCAGGTGGTCCGTGGTGACACCGGGCTCGATGTGCTTGCCGACTTCCACGATGGCCTGGGCCGCGATCTTGGCGGCGATCCGGATCTTCTCGATGGTCTCTGCCGACTTGACCTCTGATCCCGTGAACTTCGCCGGACCGGGCTTGCCCACATATTCCGGCCGCGCGATGGACGGCGGCACAGCAAGCTGCGGGCTCACTGTGCCCGGGACAAGCGTGCCGATGGGTGCAGTTGAGGCTAGAGAAGGCATAGATTGATCATATAAGCAGGCGGGCGAAGCCCGTAAATACAGCCCGGAAAACAGAGCCGGAAAACAGAGCCGGAAAACTGAGCCGGAAAGACGGCCAGCAAAACAGCCGTAAGAACAGCTGCAAAAACAGCCTGAATCAGCGGAAATCAGCGAAGGAGCACCGATGCCCGAATACTGGTACAACGTCAACACTCACGAGATCGAGGAAGACGCGATGTCCGACTGGAGTCAGTTGATCGGACCGTACAAGACCCGTGAAGAAGCCGAGCACGCCCTGGAAAAGGTCAAGGCGCGCAATGAGGCGTGGGACAAGGACGAGGACGACTAACCCGTTCCGCCTAACCCGTTCCGTTTGACCCGTTCTACTTGTCCCGTTCTACTTGTCCCGCCGGGCCCTGATACTTCTCGGGCCGTGATTCTCACCCGGTGAGGGTGAGTGCCGGCCGGTGACCTCCGGCCATACTGGGAAAATGCCGACGAGCGTTATCCGCACCCGCGGCGTCCGAGTCACCGACCTGGCGAGGCTGGCCGTCGCCTGGGCTGCCTCGACTGTTGCCCTCATTATTACCGGCGCGCTGCTCCCGGGGTTCTCGGCAACGAGCTGGTGGGCCTACGCCGCGGTGGCAGCGGCGGCCGGGGTCGCCGGTCTGGTCCTGCGCCCCGCACTGGTGGAGATCTCGGCCAGGGTGGGCTGGACGGGAGTGATTCTTACGGCCCTGATCGGCCAGGCCCTGATCATGTACGTCGCGATCCGCCTGGTGCCCGGCATCGAGTCGACAGTATGGACCGCCATTGCGGCAACCTGGGTCAGCGCCATTGTGGGCACGCTCATTTCGTGGGCCACTACCGCCGGCACTGATGACGGCCTGATTACCTCGTTGGCCGGACGGGCGCGGCGACCGGAAACGGTGAGTGATCCGGAGGTTGACGGCGTCCTGTTCGTCCAGCTCGACGGCGTCCCCTTCCCGGTGCTGCAGTGGGCAGTCCAGTCCGGGGCCGTACCGCACATCCGGCGCTGGCTGACATCGGGCGATTACAAGATCCGCGAATGGACGCCCCAGCTGCCGTGCACGACGCCGGCCAGCCAGTTTGGCATTCTGCACGGCACCGTCGATGGGATCCCTGCGTTCCGGTGGTACGACCGTGAGCTCGGCCGGGTCCTAGTGGCCAACCGTCCGGCAGACGCCCGGGTGATAGAGGAAAGGCACACCACCGGCCTAGGCCTGCTCTGCGACGACGGCGTTTCCATTTCAAACCTGTTCACCGGAGACGCGCCCCGATCGTTGCTGACCATGAGCCGGGTGGAAGTCGGCCGCGGCTCCACCCAAACCCGCCGCGCCTTCGCCTGGTTCTTCGCTTCGCCGAACGGATTCATGCGCAGCTTCACACGGACCGTCGGGGAGATCCTCAAGGAGCGTTGGCAGGCCCGACGGCAAGTCAAACGCAACCTGGACCCGCGTGTGCACCGGGACTGGACCTTTGCCCTCCTGCGGGCGGTCACGAACGCCCTCCTGCGGGACCTGAACACAGCCCTGGTGGCAGAGGAACTGCGCCGCGGCACGAAGTGCATTTATGTGGACTACGTGGACTATGACGAGATCGCCCACCACGCGGGTGTGTTCCGGCCCGAGTCGCTCGCCGCACTCGATGGCCTGGACCGCACGCTGGGATCCCTGGCCCTGCTGGCCGCGGCCGCTCCCCGCCGCTATCGGCTGGTGATGCTCTCGGACCATGGCCAGTCCCAGGGCACCCCGTTCGCTGACCGATACGGCCAGTCGCTTGGCGATCTGTGTGAGGAACTCATTCATGAACACGTTCAAAACGTGGACGCGTCCGTCGAAGGGCTCGGGCGCGCGGACTCCCTCGCCGGGGACATCGCGGCTGGCGGGATGACCGGGAAGCTCGCCGCCCGTGCCGACGAGATGCTGACCAGGGCACAGCAGACGCCTTCCCGCCAGACTCCGGCCCAGCAGACTCCGGCCCAGCCCAAGCCGGCACAGCAGACTTCACCCCAGCAGACTTCGCCCCCGCAGACTCCGCCCCCGGGCGGCACCGAGGAGGACCCGGTGGTGGTGCTGGGCTCGGGCAACCTGGGCCTGGTCTACGTGCGCGGTGACCGGCGCTGGACCCTCCAAGACCTCGAACGGGAGTGGCCGGCGCTGATTCCCGGACTGGCAGGCCATCCCGGCGTAGGGTTCGTCGCCGGCATCGATGAAGACGGCCAAGAGTGGGCAATCGGGAGCGCGGGGCGCATCAACATCGCAAGCGCTGCCGTGGAGGGCACCGACCCGCTGGCCACCTTCGGGTCCCACGCGGCACGGGTGCTCCGCCGCGCGCTGATGCACCCCGAGGCGCCGGATCTCTACGTCAACAGCACCGTTGACCCGGTGACCGACGACGTCGCCGCGTTCGAAGGCCTGGTCGGATCCCACGGCGGCCTGGGCGGGTGGCAGGACCGCGCCGTGCTGCTCGGCCCGGCCGATCTCATGGCCGGCCTGCCCGAGCGGATCGAAGGTGCCGATGCGCTGCACAGGGTGCTCGTGGGGATGCTCGAGGCCAGTGGCCAGCGCACCGCGACGGCGTTCCGCGGATGATCGACCGCCGGTTCGCCCCCGCCGGCGGTCCGGTCCTGCTCCGGTGGATCCAGTGCTGTTCCGGTAGCTGCCGGAGGCCGGCTCAGGGCGGCAGCACCCACGATTCGCCGGGTGCGAGGACCACCGCGGTGCAGCCCGGAGCCTGCTCCGCCACGGCGTCGGCAAAGCGGCGCCCGGGCTGTTCGAGCCAGGTCCGGGCGAAGAGTGTGACCATAGGCGGGTGCAGCGTTCCCCAATGCACCGGCACGGCGAATCGGGCGCCGCTCATCGCCACAGCCCGGGCCGCGCTCTCCGGAGTCAGGTGTCCCGCCGAAAGCCTGGGTCCCCACCCCCAGACGGGCACCAGGGCCACATCGATGGGCCCGCCAGCCATGACGGGGATCGAGGCCATCTCCGGATACAGTCCCGTGTCGCCGGCGATCCACACGGTGCCCGACGGTCCCCGGACCAGCTGTCCGTTGGCGTCGTTGGGGCGGTGTGGCATGGGGCGGCTACGGTGCTCGGCCGGCACCTGGCGTATCTGGACCCCGGCCTGGGCTCCGGTGTCTACGGGGGTCCAGTCGTCGCCCAGGGCAACTGCGCGCAGCAGCAGCCGGCGCCTCAACCACTCGACGTTCGCCGGAGCGCTCATCAGCGTCGATCCGTGCAGCATGCGCAGGGAGCGCAACTCCGCGTGGTCGTGGTGCAAGTGGGAGAGGAGTACAACGTCCGGCCGGCTCCACGCCGTCGGGGCCGGCCGCGGTGCCAGGCGTCGCAGCAGTCCCGCATGAGGACGAAGCAACGGATCGGTCAGGATCCGTGCCCCGTCGATGTCCAGGACCACTGTGGAGTGACCCAGCCAGGTGAGTCTCATGGCTTCCCTTGCCCCGCCCAGGGCGGTGGCCGCGAGGGCGGGGCGTAGGCCCGTTGACTGTGTCAGATGTCGGCGTCTGGTGTTCTACGTCAGGCGTCCGTGTCAGGCCAGGGCCTTTGTCTTGAGGGAATCAAACTCGGTCTGGTTGATGGCTCCGGAATCAAGCAGAGCCTTGGCATCGGCGATCTGGGCGGCCGGACTGGCCGACTTGCCTGCGACCTGCTGGATGTACTGCTGCTGGGCGGCCTGCTGCTCGGCAACGGCCTTCATCGAGCGTTCCGTCATGCTGCGGCCCCGGGCAATCAGGTAGATAAGTGCGCCGAGCCACGGCACGAAGACGAGCAGTATTACCCAGCCGGCCTTGGCCCAGCCGCTCAGCGTGTGGTCGCCGAACATGTCAATCAAGCAGCGGAACCACACCATCAGCGCGGCGATCCAGATGAAGAACCAGAAACTCCACAGGATGACGTTCCAGAAGTTACCCGTGTCCATCGCTACTCCTCTCTAAGTGTCCGCCGGTGTCTGGCCCATCGCTTCATGCACGAATTTGGGTCGGCGGAACAACTGCCCAGGTCCTGTTGCGGGCCTTTGATGTCAGCGTGCCCGGACTCCCGGCGCAACGCATCCTCCGAGAAGGATGAGGTATCGCCGCAGGTCACGCTGTGGACATCAGGAGCGAATGCCTTCTGGGCACTCGGGTGGCTTGGAAAGAGGGCTCCGAGAAGGCTTAGAAGGAGTGCTCCGGGCCGGGGAACTGGCCGGAACGGACGTCCTCGCCGTAGGCCGTGGCGGCGTCACTGAGTGAGGTCCGCAGGTCAGCGTACTGCTTGACGAATTTCGCCATCTTTCCACCCCGCAGGCCCGCCATGTCCTGCCACACCAGGACCTGCCCGGTGGTGGCGTTGCCGGCGCCGATGCCGACGGTGGGGACCTCGACGGCGGCATCCACGGCCGCYGCCGTCGCGGCCGGGACCATTTCCATCAGTACGCAGAACGCGCCGGCTTCGGCCAGCGCGACGGCGTCCTCGATCAGCCGCTCGGCGTCATCGCCGCGGCCCTGGACCCGGTAGCCGCCGAGGGCGTGCTCGCTCTGCGGGGTGAAACCGATATGCGCCATGACGGGAATGCCGGCCTGGACCATGGCGCGGACCGTCTCGGCGTAGAACTTCCCGCCTTCGATCTTGACCGCGTGTGCCAGGCCCTCCTTGAGGAACCGGACGCCGGTGGCCACCGCCTGCTGGGCGGAGACCTCGTAGCTGCCGAAGGGCAGGTCCGCCACCACCAGGGCCCGCCGCGCGGAACGGGCGACGGCCCGGCACAGAGGAAGGAGCTCGTCAACCGTCACGGGAAGGCTGGTCTCGTTGCCGAAAACGTTGTTGGACGCCGAATCACCCACCAGCAGCACCTCGATGCCGGCCTGGTCAAAAATCTCGGCGGTGTACTGGTCATAGGCGGTCAGCATGGCGAAGCGCTCACCGTTGACCTTGGCCTGGTGCAGATGATGCGTGCGGATCCTGGCCGCCGGCTTCCGGGACGCATCGGCTGTCCCGCCAGCGGCACTACCACCGCCACCACCAGGGGCAATACCAGCGGCGCCGCCGCCGGTTCCGCCGGCTCTAGCCACCGAGGCCGCCGGGCCGGTGCCGTAGGGGGCCGCAAGTTCTGCGGGCGTGCTGGAATCAGAGCTGTTGCTTGTGGCCATGCCACGAGCGTAGTGCGATACGTGGCGTTGCAGCCACCCGGGGAACTGGCCCGGGCCAGTGAATCACGTCACTCGGGCGCCCCGCGCCGATGGCCAACGCCGCCCCGCGCCGCGAAAACCTCCGCCTTTGTGTTAACGGTGTGTTACGCGGGGGTCCGGCTTCAGCAATCGGTGGCAATGATTAGTAAAGTGAATCGTGAGCAACCGCGGGGCCCATGAAAGGCCGGGCCTGGGGCGGATGGAAGAACCGGAAAGAGGCCAGAATGGACCGCCAGCAAGAGTTTGTCCTGCGGACGATCGAAGAGCGCGATGTGCGGTTTGTGCGCCTTTGGTTCACCGACGTCGTGGGATCGCTCAAGTCCGTGGCCCTGGCCCCGGCCGAAGTGGAAGGCGCATTCGAGGAAGGGCTCGGATTCGACGGGTCATCGATCGAAGGCCTGGCCCGCGTCTTTGAATCCGACATGCTCGCCCAGCCGGATCCGGCCACGTTCCAGATCCTGCCGTGGCGCGGCGAGACAGAGGCGACCTCGCGGATGTTCTGCGACATCCTGACGCCCGACGGCGAACCGTCCGCAGCCGACCCGCGCAACGTCCTCAAGCGGACCCTGGCCAAAGCCGCGGACATGGGCTTCACCTGCTACACCCACCCCGAGATCGAGTTCTACCTGCTCAAGTCCCAGCAGCCGGGCCCGGACGGGTCGCCGGTCCCCGTGGACGAGGGCGGCTACTTTGACCACGTTCCTGGCGGCGTGGCCCAGGACTTCCGCCGCACCGCCGTGACCATGCTCGAATCCGTGGGCATCTCGGTGGAATTCAGCCACCACGAGGCCGGCCCGGGCCAGAACGAGATCGACCTGCGCTACGCGGACGCCCTGCAGACCGCGGACAACATCATGACCTTCCGGACGGTSATCAARGARGTCGCGCTGCAGCAGGGSACCTACGCCACCTTCATGCCCAAGCCCTTCACGGCCCACCCCGGATCCGGCATGCACACGCACTTCTCGCTCTTCGAAGGTGACACCAACGCCTTCTACGAGGCCGGTGCAGAGTTCCAGCTGTCCGAGACGGCGCGTCAGTTCATCGCCGGCATCCTCAAGCACGCACCCGAATTCACAGCAGTCACCAACCAGTTCGTGAACTCCTACAAGCGGCTCTGGGGCGGGGGAGAGGCGCCGAGCTACCTGAGCTGGGGCCACAACAACCGCTCCGCGCTGGTCCGCGTCCCGCTGTACAAGCCCGGCAAGGGCCAGTCCGCACGGATCGAGTACCGTGGCATCGACTCCGCCGCCAACCCCTACCTGGCCTACGCCGTGCTCCTCGGTGCCGGTCTCAAGGGCATCGAAGAGGGCTACCAGCTCCCCGCGGCGGCCGAGGACGACATATGGTCGCTGAGCTCCGCGGAACGCCGCGCCATGGGCCACGACCCGCTGCCGGCGAGCCTGCACGACGCCATCCGGACCATGGAGGATTCCGAACTCATGCCGCAGATCCTCGGCGAGCAGGTGTTCGAGCACTTCCTGCGCAACAAGCGTGCCGAATGGCAGGACTACCGCCTCCAGGTGACGCCCTACGAGCTGCAGCGCAACCTCGGCATTCTGTAGGCTGCCCCAGTGAGCCTGGCACGGCGCCTCATTGCCGCCGGCTTCAGTGATCTCGACAAGGGCGAGCGGTTCCTGGCTGCCCGGGAACTGGAGGGTCTCGACCAGGATGCCCTCTTTGCCGGGCTGCAGCTGGCGGCCAACCCGGACACGGCGCTGCAGTCCTTGGTCCGGCTGATCGAGAAGCACCCGGAGCTGCGCAAGCTCGCCGTCGCCGATTTGGAAAGCAGCGAAGCGCTGTACCGGGTCCTGGGTGCCTCCGAGGCGCTGGGGGAGTTCCTGATCCGCCACCCGGAGCACCTCGACGCGTTCGATGTCAGGGCCAGTCCGGAACCGATGGCCGCGAATGCCGGAGACCTGCGGTCCCGGCTGCTCCAGTCGGTGCGGGCCGATCCCAAGTCCGCCCGGCCGGTGGCGGGCCTAAGCGGCCAGGAGGCCTATGCGGCCCTGCGGACCGCCTACCGTCGCGGACTGGTGGAACTCGCCATCAAGGACCTGTGCGCCGCCGATCCGCTGGACTTCATGCCGGCCGCCGGTGCCGAACTGGCCGACCTCGCCGGCGCCGCGCTTGAGGCGGCCCTCGCCGTGTCCCGGGCCGAGGCCGCGGAGAAGTTCGACGCCGCGGAAGTGTCCGACGTCGGCCTCGCCGTGATCGGCATGGGCAAATGCGGAGCCCGCGAACTGAACTACATTTCCGACGTCGACGTCATCTACGTGATCGATGCCGGGACACTGGAGGACGCCCAGGCCATTACGATCGGCACCGTCCTGGCCTCCGGGATCTCGCGGGCGATCATGTCCACGAGCCGCGAACCGGGGCTGTGGGAAGTGGACGCGAACCTCCGGCCCGAGGGAAAGTCCGGGCCGCTGGTCCGGACCCTGGCCTCGCACGAAAACTATTACGCCCGCTGGGCCGAGAGCTGGGAATTCCAGGCCCTCCTGAAGGCCCGGACCATCGCCGGCGACGCCGCCCTGGGGGCGCGCTACGAAGCAGCCGTGTCGCCGTTGATCTGGTCCTCGGCCGGCCGGGAAGGTTTTGTCGAATCCGTCCGCGCCATGCGCCGGCGGGTCACCGAGCACATTCCCTCCGATGAGGAACAGCGGCAGATCAAGCTGGGCCGCGGGGGACTGCGCGACGTCGAGTTCACCGTCCAGCTGCTGCAGCTCGTGCACGGCAAGTCCGATGAATCACTGCGCTGCCGGGACACCACCTCGGCCATCGCCGCGCTGTCCGCGGGCGGGTACATCGGCCGTTCGGACGCCGCGGAATTCGACCGCGACTACCGCTACCTGCGCCTGCTCGAACACCGGATCCAGCTGTTCCAGCTGCGGCGCACCCACCTCATGCCGGTGAACGAAGCGTCGCTGCGCTCCCTCGCCAAGGCCGTCCTTGGGCCGTTCTCCGCCGAGCGGCCCAAGCCGGACGCCCTCGTGGCCGCCTGGCGGAAGACCAAGCGCTCGGTCCGGGAACTCCACGAGCGCATTTTCTACCGCCCGCTGCTCAATTCCGTCGCCACTTTGAGCAGCGAGGAGGCGCGGCTTACGCCGGAGGCCGCCCAAGGCCGTCTCGCCGCCCTCGGCTACCTCGATCCCCGCGGCGCCATGCGGCACATTGAGGCCCTCACCGCCGGCGTCAGCCGGCGCGCGGCCCTCCAGCGCCAGCTCCTGCCGATCCTGCTGGACTGGCTCGCCGACGGCGTGGACCCCGACGCCGGGCTGCTCGCCTTCCGGCGCGTCAGCGAGGCCCTCGGCACCACGCACTGGTACCTGGGCATGCTCCGGGATTCGACGGCCGCGGCCGAGCGGCTCTGCCATGTGCTCGCCAACTCCCGGCTGATCGCGGACCTGCTGGAGGTTTCGCCGGAGTCAGTGGCGTGGCTCGGCACGGACAAGGACCTGGTGCCGCTCAGCTTCGAATCCCAGTGGCTGGAGATCACCTCGAAGATGTCCCGGCACTCGGACCCCGAGAGCGCAATGCGGCTGATCCGGCTGATCCGGCGCCGGGAAATCCTCCGGATCGCCATTGCGGACAGTGAAGGGCTGCTCGACCAGGGCCAGGTGGGTGTGGCCCTCGCCGATACCGACCGGGCAGCAGTCCTGGGCGCGCTGCGCGTGGCGGAGACGATCGTCACCGCCGAGGAACCGCTGAAGACGCACCTGTTGGTGGTGGCGATGGGGCGCCAGGGCGGCCGGGAGATCGGCTATGGCTCGGACGCCGACGTCATGTACGTCCACCGCGGACTCCCGGGCGTGCCGGACGAGGAGGCGCAGGCACAGGCCCTGCAGATCGTAGGCAAGCTCTCAAGCCTGCTGACCCAGCCGCTCAAACCGGCGATCCTGGCCGAACGGGTGCTGGCGGTGGACGCGGACCTGCGCCCCGAGGGCAAGAGCGGGCCCATGGTGCGGTCCCTGGAATCCTATGCCGAGTACTACCGCCGGTGGTCCCTCGTCTGGGAGGCCCAGGCGCTGCTGCGGGCGCGCCCCATGGCCGGCGACGATGAGCTGGCAGAGGATTTTGTGGCGCTGATCGATACGATCCGGTACCCGGAGTCGTTGTCCGACCAGGACGCGCGGGAGGTCCGGAGGGTCAAAGCCAGGGTCGAGGCGGAGCGCCTCCCGCGCGGGGCCGATCCCGCCCGGCACCTGAAGCTTGGCCGGGGCGGGCTGAGCGACGTCGAATGGCTGGCGCAGCTGCTCCAGCTTCAGCACGCCGGCGAGCACCCTGAGCTGCGGACCACATCCACCGTGGAGGCCCTCGAGGCGGCCGCGGCCCTGGACCTGATGGACGCGGGGGACACCGTCATCCTCCTCCGGGCGTGGCGGCTGGCGAGCCGGATCCGTTCGGCCAACGTCATCTGGACCGGCCGGACCTCGGACCTGCTGCCCTCCTCCCGTCGCGACCTTGAGGCCGTTGCGCGCTGGTGCGGCTACGGCCAGGGCAACGCCRCGGAGCTGGAAGAGGACTACCTGCGGCTGAGCCGGCGCGCCCGGGCAGTTTTCGAGCGCGTCTTCTACGGCAACTAGCGCCCCGCCGGCGGCCCACGGATTACTGGCACCGGCCCTACAGACACGTGCTGCCGGGCGATGCTACCTTGGGCGGATGGCCAGGCAACTGTTTGTTAATCTTCCCGTCCGGAATCTCGATACGACTGTTGAATTCTTCACAGCGCTGGGATTCACCTTCAACCCCGCCTTCACCGATGAAAACGCCACGTGCATGATCGTCAACGACGGCGCCTACGTGATGCTGCTCGTCGAGTCCTACTTCAAGACGTTCACCTCGAAGTCAGTTGCCGCTACGGCTGACACCGCCGAGGCCATCATGTCCTTCTCGCTGGAGAGCCGGGAAGCCGTGGACGAGGTCATCCGAACCGCCCTCACCTCCGGGGGCACGGCCTCGGAAGAAGCCCAGGACTACGGCTTCATGTACACCCACAGCTTCCAGGACCCCGACGGCCACCTCTGGGAAGTGTTCTGGATGGATCCTGCGGGGCCGCCCAAGGAGGCTGCGCTCTAGCCCTGTCCCGTTGACGGGAGGCGCTGCAGGCACCGTCCGCGCGGGTACGCTGGCTACATGTCCGGACATGTTTGGCTGCTGCCTCTGAAGAACTTCGACAACGACGCCCGGGACATCAAACTGGGGGAGATCGCTCTGCTGGAACTCGGCGAGGGGCAGCAAAAGTTCGTCGGCGAGCCGCTGCGGATGATGCTGATCGCGCTCGAAGAGGAGTCCCGGTATCCATTCGCCGTGGATCAGAACGGCACCGCCGTCGGCGTGCTGACGCTCCAGGCCGGAGCGGCGACGCTTGCGGGCTGGCCCGACGACGACTCGGCGTGGCTCCTGCGTGGCTTCCTGATCGACCGCCGGCAGCAGGGCAAGGGCCTCGGCACCAGCGCCGCGGACGCCGCAGTGCGGGAGGCTGCCAAACTGACGGCGGGCCTGGGCACTGGCCAGTCCGGCGTCGTCCTCTCCGTCAACGAACTGAACCCCGGCGGGCTGGCCGCCTACCGCAAGGCCGGTTTCGAGGACCGCGGCCGCTACGAAGGCGGCGACGCCGGCCCGCAGCGCATCATGTACCGGGCATTCTGAACAGAGGTTAGTTTGGCGTCCGTGGGCCAGCGGTACTGGTTGGCCCTGATGACGAAAAGAGAGCCCGCACAGGCCGCCATCGCCGAAGCTCTGGCAGCCCGTGCGGGCTCTCTGTGGACTAAATCTGGTTTAGCCAGTGATCTAACTAGACGCCGTAGTAAAGCTCGAACTCGTACGGGTTCGGGCGCAGCGAGAGCGGACGGATCTCGTTCTCGTACTTGTACTCGATCCAGGTGTCGATCAGGTCCTGGGTGAAGACGCCGCCGGCTTGCAGGAACTCGTTGTCCTCGGCCAATGCCTCCAGGGCCTCCTCGAGGGTGCCCGGGGCCTTGGGGATGTCCTTGGCTTCTTCGGCCGGGAGCTCGTAGAGGTCCTTGTCGATCGGAGCCGGGGGTTCGATCCGGTTGCGGATGCCGTCAATGCCGGCCATCAGCTGGGCGGCGAACGCCAGGTACGGGTTGGAGGAGGGGTCCGGCGCGCGGAACTCGATGCGCTTGGCCTTCGGGTTGGAGCCCGTGATCGGGATACGGATACCGGCGGAGCGGTTGCCCTGCGAGTAGACCATGTTGACCGGGGCTTCGAAGCCCTTGACCAGGCGGCGGTAGGAGTTCACCGTCGGGTTGGTGAAGGCCAGGACGGCGGAGGAGTGCTTCAGCAGGCCACCGATGTACCAGCGGGCGGTGTCGGACAGGCCGGCGTAGCCCTTCTCGTCGTAGAACAGCGGCTCGCCACCGGTCCACAGCGACTGGTGGCAGTGCATGCCCGAGCCGTTGTCACCGAAGACCGGCTTCGGCATGAAGGTGACCGACTTGCCCCAGGCATCGGCGGTGTTCTTGATGACGTACTTGAACTTCTGCAGGTCATCAGCCGCGTGGGTCAGGGTGGTGAACTTGTAGTTGATTTCAGCCTGGCCGGCGGAGCCGACTTCGTGGTGGCTGCGCTCGACCTCAAGGCCGGCCTCGTCCAGTGCAACACACATGGCGTCGCGCAGGTCGGCCTGCTTGTCGGTGGGGGAGACCGGGAAGTAACCGCCCTTGACGGGGGTCTTGTAGCCGAGGTTTCCGCCCTCTTCCTCGCGGCCGGTGTTCCAGTGGGCTTCCTCAGAGTCGATCTTGTAGAAGCTGCCCTGCGGGGAGGACTGGTACTGGACGTTGTCGAAGACGAAGAACTCAGCCTCGGGGGCGAAGAACGCGGTGTCCGCAATGCCGGTGGAGGCGAGGTAGGCTTCGGCCTTCTCGGCCACGCCGCGGGGGTCGCGGTGGTACGGGTCGCCGGTGCGCGGGTTCACGATCGAGAAGTTCAGCGCAAGGGTCTTCTCCATGCGGAACGTGTCGATGAATGCCGTGGTCACGTCCGGGATGAGCTGCATGTCAGACTCGGCGATGCCCTGGAAGCCGCGGATCGAAGATCCGTCGAAGAGCTGGCCGTTGACGAAGAAGTCGGCGTCAACACTCTTGGCCGGCACGTTGAAGTGCTGCTGAACGCCAGGAAGATCGGTGAAGCGGATATCGACGAATTTGATGTCTTCGTCCTTGATGAACTTGAGGACTTCGTCCGCAGTCTTGAACATCTATGCTCCTTACGCATATGAAAAATCTGGCCGTCAGGCACATTGGTCCAGCGCAGTCCAACAGCGGAGAAGGCAAAAAAGCTTCCCCGCTTCGCAGTCGCTAGCAACTGTTACCACCCTAAGGACGTGGGATTTCCCCGCAGTGTCCGTATTGTTTCGGGGAGGTTACAGAATGCCCTGACAAGTAAACGCTAGTCGCCGGTCCACACTGTGACCTACATGGTCCACAGTGTGACACACTACCGCCCACACTGTGGACGGGCCAGAGCCGATAAGATTGAACCGTGGTTGATCGCAAAGACATCGGTTCATGGCTCACCGGGCCGGACACATCCGGCATATCCAGGTACCCGGGGGAGCGGCTGGGATTTCCCGAGGCCGGCCCCGGATCGATTGCCCGTGCCGGCCGGCGCATCCTGGCGATCTGCATTGACTGGGCCATCGCGCTGCTGATCAGCAATTTCGCCTTCGCCGGCGATTCCTGGGCCACCCTTGCCGTGTTTGCCATCGAGCAGATCCTGCTGATCGGCACCCTCGGCTACAGCATCGGCCACAGAATCGTGGGTATCCACGTGGTCCGGCTCGGCGGCGGTCCGGCGGGCCCCCTCGCCGCCCTGGTGCGCACAGTGCTGCTATGCCTCGTGATCCCGGCCGTCATCTTCGATCCAGACCAGCGCGGCCTCCACGACAAGGCCATGGATACCGTACTCGTCCGCATGTAGGACCTTCCCGCCGGATGCGCGACGTCGGTCCTTGCCGGTGCGCGCCGGCCAGACCCGTTGGGTCGGGCCCGGCCTGTACTAACTAGCGTCGGTCGGTAGCAATCAGCGCCGGTCAGTACCAATCAGCGCCCGTCGGTAGCAATAAGTATCAGACCCGGGCGGATAGGTCGTCGTCGTCGCGCGTCACTTCTTTTTCCTGTGCCCCTGCAAATTCCTGTGCCCGTGCGGGTTCGCCGGCGGCATTGAGGTGGCCCCGGCGCCCGGCCCAGCGTTCAAACCAGATGGTTGCAAAGGGAAAAACGGCGGACAGGCCGGAGAGCAGGGCAACCCGGAACGGCCAGCGAAGCTTCGCCCACAGGCTCAGTGCCGCGGCTGCGTAACCGATGAAGAACGCGCCGTGGATCGGGCCGGCAATCTCCACGCCGAGTTCCGTCGTCCGGGTGACCCATTTGAGCACCATGCCCACCAGCAGCGCGGCCCAGCTGAACGCTTCGGCAATGGCCAGCCCCCGGAAAATGCGAATGATGGTTGCGGTCGGTGGAAATGTCATGCGTTTCTCCTGGTTCCTGGCGTCAGTCGGGTCGGTCTTCAGCGCTCACGGAGTTGATCTGGGGCGGTAATGGAAACGCCCCGGCTGGCGGCCTGGAGCGGCCGTGAACCGGGGCGATTCTGTAGTACGGGTGGTTCTGAAATGCGTGGATGCTGCCGGCGGGGCCTAGCGACCGCGGGTCGGGCGGGCCTTGTAGGGATCGATGCCCTTCGGGATGGGCAGGCGGCCGCCGAGCGAGGAAATTCGCTTGGACACCGCGCTGACCTCGGTCTTGGTCAGTTCGCCCTTGAGCTTGTTCATCTTGCGGGCGACCTGGCTGAGCGGCACCTGGCCTTCGCCGCGGCCGCTCTCGATCACGTGGATGGTGACGTTGGGGAGGATGCGTGCAAGACGTTTGCGCTCGGCGTCAACCAGCGGCTTGACCCGGGCGCTGGGGCCTTCGCTGACGAGAACGACGCCGGGACGGCCGATGGCGCGGAAGACGGCGTCCTGCGTGCGGGGGTTCACGGCGACGGGCTGGTCCTCGGTGATCCAGCCGCGCTTGAGCGTGCCCAGTGCGGCACCTGAAGCGCCCGGCTGGTTCTCGATCTGCGCAAATGCAGCGCGTTCGGCGCGGCGGGACAGGATCAGCGTGGCCGCAAGGGCGCCCAGCGCGATGCCGATGATCAGGCCGGTGACCCAGTTTTCCAGCAGGAAGCCGACCAGGAGGCTGACGGCGACAACGCCCAGGAACGCAAGCAACATGAGCCACGGAACCATGGGGTCGTGGCGGCGCGTCATCTGGAAGACTTCGCCGATCTGCTTCAGCCGGCTCGGCTTCTTGGCCTTTGCTTCCTTGGGCTTACGGGAGAAAAGACCGCGCTTCGGAGCATCGGAAGCCGGGCTGGAGCTGCTGGGATCAGGGGAATTCGCCATAGTGCCTTAATTCTACGTGATTCACGGCCAAGGGCCGGCACCAGATGACTCCGGCGCCGGCCCTTGGCTGGAAGGGTGTTGCAGTTGGGTTCAGGAATGGGCGGCGAGCAGGGAGCTGGCTTCCTGGCGGGTGCTGCCGGAGCTTTCGATGTGCGCGAGTTCGGCGGGGATTTCCCAGCCCTTCTTGCGCATCGCGGTGGCCCAGAGCCGGCCGGCGCGGTAGGAGGAGCGCACCAGCGGCCCGGACATGACGCCGAGGAAGCCGATCTCGTCCGCCTCGTTCTGCAGGTCCACGAATTCCTGCGGCTTGACCCAGCGGTCCACGGGAAGGTGGCGCTCGGAGGGGCGG
>NZ_JBFTKG010000014.1:0-107646 GCF_056395825.1 Arthrobacter sp. 05T47
TGGTCGTTTCCCACCCAAACAAGGCCTTTAGCAACGTGCAAGGCCACATTCAGCTGTTGTCAGGCGAGGTCAGATTCGGGCACCGGAATACGGGATGTGCAGGGGGTCTTTGGTCACTGCGGTGGTCATCTGTGGCATCAACATTGCCGTTCTGGGGTTGTTCATGGTCTTTGAACAGCGCTGGTACCGGCGGAGAATGCGGGCCCGTTGTCGCGTGGAGCCGTGAAAAGCAGGCCCTTCTCCTGCGTGCGGATTCTGCCTTGGGGCGTGCTGGTTCAGGGCAGCTGCTGGTTCTGGTCCGGGGTGGCCACCCAGACGGTCCGGGTGGCGCGGGGTTCCAGCTCGATGTCGTCGGGGAACCGTTCCAGCAGGTCTTCCACGGAGTCACGGTCGTCCGCGGTCAGGGCGGTCAGGTGCGAGAAGCGCGCGAACCACTGCTGGGCATACTCCCGTGCAGCCGGGGTCGCGGGTGCGGTTGTCGTCACCTCGGACTGGGTGACGCTGAACCCGGCGACCTCGATGACCGGCGCCCAGTTCGGGTGATGGTTCCACCCCTCGGCCGCCGCGGCGGTGTGGCAGCGCTGCTCCAGCTGCGCTTCGCGCGGATCGCTGAGGAAGCGGGGCAGGGCGGCGAGCTCGACGACGACCAGGATCCCGCCCGGTGCCAGCGCCCGGCGGACTCCCGACAGGAGCCGCGAGGGGTGGGCGACGTGGTGGAGTGAGGAGGACGCCCACACCAGGTCAATGTGCGCTTCAGCCGCTGGATCCGCCGTGGTCAAGGGGCCGGGAAGTGCGGGTAAGCCGTCGTCGAGGTCGGCCTCGACCACGGCGAAGCCTTGCCCGCGCAGCAGCYTGAGCATCTGCGGGTCGTTGTCGACGCACATCACAGCAGCATCGGGGTACCGCCYGCGCAGCAGCCGACTGCCTGCACCGGTGCCGGCGCCGAGGTCAACGACGCTGCGCGCAACTGGCACCCGGGCCAAGTCCAGGGCGGCCGCGAGGTGGTCGCCGAACACCTCGGCATCGAGATCGAGGACRCGGTGCTGSTCATGACCGCCAGATCGCTGGTGGTTCTGGTGGTTATTGTCCCGTGTCCGGTGGGGMTGGTGATCCATGCCGGTTACCTYTCTACTGTTCTACTGTGGCCGCACGGCCCATGCCGGCGGCTTCCTGCCAATCATCAACGCCGTGGCGTCGGTGACCCGGCAGGATMTGAGAGGCGGCGGCTTCCGCGGCGGCCGAGAAGGGGCCGAAGTGGCCCTCGACGGCCCACCGGGTTTCCTCTTCAATGAGGTCGGCRTTGATTCCCGCGCCAGTCATGACACCCTCTGCCGCCGCCGTGATTACCTGGGCCATCAAGTTYGAGACGTTGCCCGCCGCATACACGCCGCGGACKGCCGTGGCACCCATAGCGTCGGTCTCRATAAACCGTCCGGCCCCCGASGGGTGCACYTGAGAAGTCAGCCCGAGTGATTCCAGAAATGTGGATCTKGCCTCCATYCGCGCTCCGACAGCAARSGCCTGTACGTCGAACGACGAACCCTGGCGGAGSGTGAGCCCGGTGAGGACACCATCGACGGCGTCAACAGAAGCCACRGCGCCCTCGACGACCGTTACGGACCGGGCKGCGAGCTTSTCCCACTCCTCGTCGGTGGGTTCCACGGTGTCGTTGAGGAAAAGKGTGATATCCCGGGACCACTGCCTGAACAACAGTGCCTGATGGACGGACAGCGGGCCCGTGCCCAGCACTCCAATCCGTTGCCCSCGGATTTCCCAGCCATGGCAGTRGGGGCAGTGCACAACACCCTTTCCCCATTGCTCCCGCAGCCCGTCGATGGRCGGCAGCTCATCCGTCAATCCAGTGGTGACCAGGAGGCGTCTGCCGGAGAACCGGCGGCCATCTCCGAGGGCCACCTCGAACCCATCGGGGGTTCGCCGTGCCGAAACGGCTTCGCCGCCAATGACCGTTCCTCCATAGGAGCGCACTTCGCTGCGCCCGACGGACAGGAGCYCSCCGGGGTTCATCCCGTCCCTGGAAAGATAACCGTGTACACCCGCCGCRGGTGYGTTGCGTGGRGTTCCGGAATCGATGACCAGTACCGAGCGCAGCGCCCGGCCCAGCGTCGTGGCCGCGCTCAGTCCCGCCGCGCCGCCGCCAACAATGACAACGTCATGCCGTGTGGTGTCCATTACYGATTWTTCCTTCGTCGAGTCCTGAGAGTTCGCCGCCAGCGTCCTTGGGCGGTCACACCAGCTTTCACCGCATGCACGAGGATTGACAAATGTATTTGCCGWTATGGCAAAGTRKGGATATGGCAAATGAGCTKGACGATGTMCTCGGYGCGGTCGGTCCCCGGCTTCGGGCTCTGCGCGCGGAACGMAACCTCACCCTTGGAGAGGTGTCCTCCGCATCCGGGGTATCAATCAGCACGCTGTCCCGCCTCGAGTCCGGCCAACGCAGGCCAAACCTCGAAATCCTGCTGCCCCTCGCGAGGTTGTACGGTGTTCCCCTCGATGATCTGGTCGGCGCCCCACCCACCGGGGATCCGAGAATTCACCTCAGGCCCATCACCCATGGCGGCATGACGGCTGTTCCCCTCACGCGCCGGCCRGGTGGATTGCAGGCCTTCAAGATGGTGCTCGCCGGTGAAGACCGCGGGGCAGAGCCCGACCCGCGCGTTCACGAAGGCTACGAATGGCTGTACATCCTCAACGGACGACTGCGTCTGGTTCTGGGCGACAAGGACTTTGAACTTCGCCCCGGCGAAGCYGCGGAATTCGACACCCAYACGCCGCACTGGTTCGCCAGCGCTGACGGCAGACCCGTCGAGTTCATCAGTCTRTTTGGACAGCAGGGYGAGCGGATGCAYGTACGCGCCCGGCCAAAGCCCTCATAGCTGAAGTGGYCCGATGGGCGAAGGGACGGCCGTCATGCCTTCAGCGTTCAGGCCTTGGGATAGGTCGGRATGGCGATGTACTGGTTGATGTTYGTGGACTGGAACGTCTCGAACGACAGCGTCTCCTGGCCGCCCTCCGGGTCTCCCACCACSACGGTCTGGTCGGAGGAATTCACGCCCAGCAATGCGTAGGAATGGTCGGMCACCAGTTTGCCGTTGTCGTTGGAGGTCCCAAGGGTTATCAGGCCGTTCGTGAAATCCTGCTGGATCTGCTCAAAGGTCACTCCCGTCATGGGGCCCCCGGGATTGCGGTCGACGCCCTCTTTGCCGGTGATGGCATAGAGGGCATTGTGCACATCGTGATCCTGGGCGTTGCTGAGATCGGTGCCATCGATGCCGTTGTAGTGGTTGCCGTTGACGGCCGCCCACCCTTTCTCGATAATTGCGGCCCAGGAAACGTTCTTGCCGTCGATGTTCTCGATGCCGTTCTCGAAGGGAGTGCCGCGGCGGTATGGAAGGTCGCCGTTGACCGTCACCCTCACCGGATTGGGAACGCCGTCATACTTGCTGTGGAACGAAATGGTGTAMGTACCGTCGCCGTTGTCGCGGACCATGTTCAAAATGGTTTCGGGCGATTGCGCGGCCACTGTCATCAAGGCTGCCAGGAAATAGCAATCGCCGGCGTCGCCCTGCTTGATATTGGTCAGGTTCCCGGAGATATTCGGGTTACCGGCGCTGTCGAGCGCGTACAGGACCTGATTGGGGACTTTCTGGTAAGTCGCGCGCCCGGACACTGCAGGATTGCTCAGCGAAACCCCGGACCCTCCCGGAGCGGACGTCGCGCCCGGAGTCGACGAAGCRCCGGGAGGCGGCGTCACGGCGGGCCGGGAAATGAAAATAAAAACAAGTCCCAGAACTGCCACCACCGCAACAATCGAGAAAATGACGATGGCKCGAGTTTTAGCCGGGCTGGATGGTGCACGGTTCATGGTACGTGCCTCCCGTTCTGCGGGCTCCTGCCCGGCTGCGGTTTCGCGACGGCAAGGTCCCACGGCACCCTTGCTGTCGGACCCCCATGAAGATCAATTCTTCAGGTCATCAACAGCTTGCCGCAGGCAACCAGACTCGCGCAAGGAACGCCGGATGATTCACAGCCAAAACACTGGAAGTCACAGCAAGTTCACGGCTTGCGTGCCTGCAGCCTACGCGGGAATGGCTGCAGGCACGGTCTCCCGGGGCGCAGCTTTTATGACCCTGTCTGGGAGCGTGGCGGCGCCCGGACACGCGACCGCTGGTCGCAGGACCTGCCKCCMAGTGGTCGTTGGGCCGGTAGYCATCTCAGRCGATTCGGCGTCCGCCCAGCCAGCTGACCATGGCGGGGTCGCGGTGGTCGAARAAGAGGCTGGCACCGGTGTCCAGGGTGGTGATCTGGCTCATCTGCTCGTCCGTGAGGGTGAAGCCGAAGACGTCGAGGTTCTCGGCCATGCGYTCSGGGCGCACGGACTTGGGGATGACGACGACCTCGCGCTGGATGAGCCAGCGGAGCACCACCTGGGCGACTGATTTGCCGTGGGCTTCGGCGATGGCGCTGAGGACCGGATTGGTGAAGAGGTGGTTCTTTCCCTCGGCGAAGGGTCCCCAGGACTCGATCTGGACGCCGCGTTCGCGCATCAGTTCCTGGTCGGTGGCGCGCTGGTGGAAGGGGTGGGTCTCGATCTGGTTGACGGCCGGGAYGATCTCGTTGTGGTCGATGAGGTCCACGAGGCGGTCGGGGTGGAAGTTGGACACGCCGATCGCGCGGGCSAGGCCTTCCTTGTGGAGGTCCTGCATGGCCCGCCACTCGCTGTAGTAGTCSCCGAGGGGTTGGTGGATCAGGTAGAGGTCGAGGTGGTCCAGTCCGAGCCGGTTGAGGGAGTTTTCGAAGGCGCGCCTGGTGTCCTCTTGGACGTTGCCGGTGGGGGCATGCTGGATCCAGAGCTTGGTGGTGATGAAGAGCTCGTCGCGGGCGATGCCGCTGGCCTTGATCGCGGCGCCGACGGCGGCCTCGTTGAGGTAGGAGGCGGCCGTGTCCAGRTGCCGGTAGCCGGCCGCGAGGGCTGCTTCRACGGCGGCCTGGGTTTCGGCGTCGGGGATCTGGAAGACGCCRAAGCCGAGGATCGGCATCTTGACGCCGTTGTTGAGGGTGACGCTGTTCATGAAATTCCTTTGATTCGTCAGTGGTTATCGGCGGGTTTGGGTGTGGGCGGCTTCGTAGGMCKGGTCCGTGACGGGTTCCAGCCAGGTGGCGCTCGCCCCGTCGAGGTGTTCGACCAGGGCCAGGTGGCACATCATGGAGTCCCGGGTGGCGCCGTGCCAGTGTTCYTCGCCGGGCGGGGTGTGGACCGTGTCCCCGGGCTGCATGACGATSACAGTGCCGTCGCGGGTGCCGATGATCCCGGTCCCGTCGGTGCAGTGCAGGGTCTGGCCCAGGGGGTGGGAGTGCCASTTGGTGCGGGCGCCCGGGGTGAAGCGGACCATCGCGGCCATTAACCGGGAGGGAACCTGACCCTGGTAAAGSKTGTTGAGGTAGACGTCWCCGGCGAACCTGTCGCTGGGGCCCTTGATCGTTGGGGTGGTGGGTATGAGTTGCATTGCGTCCTTCCTTTGCCCGGATGTCAGCCGGTGCTGAGTGCCGTGCTGCCCTGCATTCAAGACAACCAGCAATTTCCGGCGCGCGGCAGTGCCTGTCGTGCGGTGTACTGCCAGTTCCTGTTAGGCCGGGCCGGGCCGCCGTAGCGTTGAGGTCATGGAGAACAGTCAAGACGTCCGCGAGTTCCTGATGAGCCGGCGGTCGCGCATCACTCCGGCCCAGGCCGGGCTGCCGGACTACGGCGGCACGAGGAGGGTGGCGGGGCTCAAGCGCGAGGAAGTGGCCATGCTGACCGGCGTCAGCACCGAATACTATGCCCGGCTCGAACGGGGCAACCTGCGGGGAGTCTCCGAGAGTGTCCTCGAATCCCTCGCCGGCGCACTCCAGCTCGATGAGGCTGAACGGGCGCACCTGCTCGACCTGGCGAAGGCCGCGGCGCCCTCGCGGGAATCAGGTASGCGCCGRGTGCGGGCAGAACTGCGCCCCAGTGTTCAACGYATCCTGGCCGGCATGACGGGCACGCCCGCCTACGTCCGTAACTCGCGCGGAGACATTGTCGCCGCCAACAGCCTCTGCTTCGCCCTCTACGCGGGGATCCTCAGCCCCGAGAACCTGCCGCTGAATCTCGCCCGCTTCATGTTCCTTGACCCCCGCTCGAAAGACTTCTTTCTCGAATGGGAGACGCTCGCAGATGACCTTGCAGCCGCCCTCCGCACCGAAGCAGGCCGCAATCCGCGCGACAGGGCCYTSAACAGCCTCATTGGTGACCTCGCCACCGGAAGCACGGAATTCTCGACACGCTGGGCRCGGCACAACGTCCGCTTCCACCGCTCGGCCCGCAAGACACTGCATAACCCGCTGATCGGCGACATCGAACTCACCGGCGACGCACTCGAACTCCCCGGRGAGGGCCTGACCCTCATCGCCTACACCGCAGAACCCGGCTCCCACGCCCAGGAACAGCTCGACTTCCTCGTTAACTGGAGCGCAGGGGAAGAGGTCCCAACCCGTCCGGCGGCGGGAAAATCGCGCACCGCAATGGTCAGCCCGCCCGACGTCGACCCACGGGACTGACCATAAGCGCCGACGCGTCCGCAGCGGGCGCCTGTGCGATCAGGAGTCGCCTGGACCCGTCCTGCTGACGGGCCCATCCCAAGACCACTGCCGGATGGCAAGGCCGAACGGAACGTCATCTGCGGAGCGCTGGTACMGGGACATCGTGGTGGTGGTCGCCCAAGCGAAGTAGTCGTGGAGCGCCTTGCGKAGCGGGTCRGCGTCGGTGAGCCCGACGTCTGTCAGCGCTTGATCGAAGCAGRCGATCGCCCTGCGGTCSATGTCCTCGTGCGGGCCGTTGCCACTGTGCATCCGCACCACTGATGTCTCATCGCCATAGGAGTCCGAATASGTCGTCGGGCCACCCAACGCCTCCGCCCAATAMGMKGCCAGCCGCCGCGTGTGCTCGGGATGGAACCCATGGCTGAAAGCGTGCCCAACCACCTCGTCCGCCAGCACCCTGACATGCCACGCGCCGGCCAGCGACAGGAAAAAGCCGTCGCCGCCGGCAGCCTCGTACACGGTCTGCATGCTGTAACGATCGCACGCAGCGCCCGTGTGCGGAAGGACGCCGCCAAAGGCGGCAGCGAATCGGCAGGCGGGGTAACGACGTCGACGCCGTCACCTGGCTCAGGCCGTAACGCCCTCCCAGGCGAACCCGTCCGGGTCCGTGAACGGGCCGGCGTCGCTGCCGATCGCGAGTCGGTGCGACCCGGTGCCCTCGGGAGAGACGCCGGCGTCCTTGGCGAGCGCCCGGCGCCCGTAGAGCCCCAGCYTTATGGGACTCGACGGCATGGCGAACTCGACGTACTTGCCGAAGCTCTTCCCGACGGCGAGGCCTTGGTCAATGTAAAACCGTTTGCTCGCAGCAACGTCGGCGGCTCCCATCAGGAGCACGATCTGGTCGACCTTTCGGGTGGCCGGGCCAGTGTCCTTCTTCGCCGACGTCGCGACCTTCCAGATCGCGCCATCCGGATCCTGCACGACGCCGCCGTAGCCCCACAGCGATTTCTGGGCCGGCTTCAGCGTCGTGGCGCCAGCCGCGACGGCGGTCTCGACCAGGCTGCTGACGGTGGACGGCTGCGACACGACGAGCGACAGTGTGAACGAACGGAACCCGCTGGTCGGGGCGTCGGTGGCTCGCACGCGCACGTGMGTTCCCAGTCCGAAGGCGGCGGTGTAGAAGGCGGTGGCGGCCGCGGGGTCATCTACTTCGAGGGTGACTGATTCGATGGAGGTCATGGCAGGTCCTTCAGTGAGGCGGACTGGTGATGCTCTTGACACTATGCCGCGGGCCGGCTGATTGCTTCTTAGATCCTGATCGATCCGAATGTGGGATCCGTCCACMGAGAAGGCCGCGCATCTGCGCATCTTCCACAGGAATCACTGCGGGTCTTCGCCCGGACCTGCGGGYCGGCGGCCYGGGGCAAAGGACAGGACCCCCACCTGCACTTCTCCGTGCTCAGGTGGGGGTCCTGCTTTGATATCGTCGCCRAGGCAACAATGGCCCGCCCCCGATAGTGGTTGCCCMGGGCCACTTATATGGCACTACGATAGGCAAGTTTKGTASSGTCCGCAATGATTGCCGGGCCCGCATCGTCGGCGCTTCCTCTCTAGGCCGGCCCGCGMCTGGSCGYGGAACCGGCCGTCGGAGAGCCGGCAAKWGGCGTRTGCCGGGGGCCCGCGTTCGCTGGCGAGTCTCCTCCCAAGGTCACCCTAGACATTGMTAAGCATGCTTTGCAATRGTCATCACTACTTCCATCGGCTGGATCCCAGTGCGCGAAGCAGGGGAGCGGGGCTGCCTTTCAGGAGGTCAACCGGGCGGGCTCCGGCCAGGTCCCGGGATGGGGTGACCATCCAGACGGTGAAGTAGTTGTGCGGGATCTGCCGTTCCATCGCCCGGTGAAAGAGTTCAACGACGGTCGGGTGGAGTTGTCCTCCCGGGAGGAACTGGAAKCCGGGGCAGAACGTGCCGTCGTCGATGWAAACGCGGACAAGCTGCCGCATGACTGGCTCGGGGTCTTCCATGAGCTCGGAGAGCCGGCGGCGRACWTGCTCCAGGGCAGGAAGGGTGAATTCGCTWCGAATCCCAGTCCATGTCTGATCACTGATGGGTTGGCGGTCAAGTTGCACTGGTGCCTAGTCGCCGTCGCTGATGTYTTCCAGTCCCCACTGGTTGGAGGTCCGTTCGCGGCGGAGGGTAAAGATCCGGAGGGCAGTCGTTGAACCGAGGCGGGCGTGGACCCGCCAACATTCGACGCCGTCCGGCTCGCCGCCGYGCGCTRYTGCCYCGSGTTGGGTGGTCCGCCGGGCGTCCCGCCCGGGCAGGTGATGGGACTCCGTGGCGGGATCGACTAGCCAGATCTGTCCGTTGTGCCGGATGGCGAGGGGTTTGCCGGTCGGGTCTGTTCGGACCTGCAGGCCGGGGGTCTTTGCGGKGGCGTTGGGCGCGAGGGTCATGTGGCGGTGTTCTTTCGTGGTGCGGCGGTGCGGTTTTGTTTATGCGGCTTTGACGAGGAGGAGTTCGTCCCAGCGGGTGGTGTAGCGGGGGGAGAGCATGTCCCTTTTCATGGTCCAGTCCGGTCCGGCCCGTATTCCGGCGTGGCCGAGGCCGATGGAGCCGCGGCCGTAGCGTCGGGTCACGTCCTCTAAGAGGGTTCCGATGCGGCGTTCCTCGTGCGGGTTCTCGAACAGGGCCAGCGGTGCCTGGTTGCCGGTGGGCCGCAGGTCGGTGACCATAATGCCGGCYCTCGCGTACCTGATGCCTTCGTGGATSTGGGGGAGKAGGGCGTGGGCGGCCTTGGTGAGCAGAACTGGGTCCGCGGTGGGCATCGGCAGCGGAACGCAGACCGAGGGGTAGGAGGTGTCTTTCGGGTTGAAGTGTGARGTGCCGGCGAACGCGGTGAGGACTTTGGCCTGGAGGCCGTGCTTGGCCAGCCGCGCCGAAGCCTGCTGGCCGTAGACGCTCAGGACCTGCCGCATGCTGGCCTCGGTGGTGATGGGCGTGGCGAAGGAGCGGGAGAAGATGAGCTGGTCGCGGCCGATCCGTTCCTCCTCCATCGGGATGCAGGGGGTGCCTTGCAGTTCCAGGACGGTGCGCATCATGACCACGGAGAAGCGATCCCGGATCGTGACAGGATCGGCCCGGGACAGGTCAAAGATGGAATGGATGCCCTGGCCGTTGAGCCGTTTGGTCAGTCGGGTGGCGACACCCCAGATCTCGATTACGGACAGGCGCCGCATCAGGGATTCCCTGTCGGCGGCGGGTACGGAGTCCCAGTGGCAGACGCCGTCGAAGGCCGGGTTGTGTTTCGCCCATTTGTTGGCCAGTTTTGCCAGGGTCTTGGTCCCGGCGACCCCCACGCAGACCGGTACGCCGACGTTGCGGCGCACGGCGGCCTTCATGGTCCGCCCCAGGGCGATGAGTTCACCCGGGGYGCCTTTGACGCCGAGGAAGGCCTCGTCAATGCTGTAGACCTCCAGCCATGCCGAGTAGCGGCCGAGCAGTTCCATCACCCGGGCGCTGATGTCGCCGTAGAGCTCGTAGTTGCTGGAGAGGGCGACGAGTCCCCACTCCTTGGCCCGTGGGGCGATTTTGAACCAGGGCTCCCCCAGGGGGATGCYGAGGGCCTTGGCTTCCGGGGACCGGGTGACGGCGCAGCCGTCATTATTGGACAGCACGACGACGGGCCGGCCCTCCAGGGACGGGTCGAACGCCCGCTCGGCCGAGGCATAAAAGCAGTTCACATCCACGTGTGCGATCTGGGGCATGCGGCGCATCGTAGCGGGCTTAGACATGGTTCTCCTCAGGCATCGCGTGCCTCAGACATGGTGCAGGCACCGGGTCGCGACGCCCCAGATGACCAGGTCCGCGACCGACGGGACCCGGATGTCCGGGTACGCCGGATTCTCCGCCTGCAGCACGACGCCGGCGGCCGTGACCCTCAGCCGCTTGATGGTCAGCTCCCCGTCCAGGACGGCAATGACAACGGACCCGTCCTTGGGTTCCAGGGCCCGGTTCACGATCAGTTCATCGCCGTCGCTGATCCCGGCACCTTCCATCGAGTCCCCGGACACGCGCACGACGTACGTGCTGGTGATGTCCTTGATCAAATGCTCGTTCAGGTCGATCCGCCCATCAAAGTAGTCCTGCGCGGGCGACGGGTACCCTGCCGCGACCGGGACCGGGGAGATCAGCACCGACAGCAGCGACATGCCCGCGTCTATTACGCGGGGACCGACAACAACGCCCACAACACACCCTTATTCGAATATATGTTCGATGCATTCAGTGTATCCGCCCGGTCCGACAAAAGACCTTCCTCGCGGCACTGCTACCGCTGAAGGAGGGGATCCGGACTCCAGATCGCCCATCCCTTCAGTAGCATCACCAGCATGACCACATGCTCTGTGCTGCGCTGTCCCGAGACTCCGACGGCCCTCTTTCGGCTGATGCCCGGTTCCAACCTGGAAGCGCCTGTCTGTGCCGGACACAAAGCGATCTTGGAGAGCGGTGCCCGGTGGATGGTCAACGGTGGCACCGGCTCGCCGTCTAACGAGGGTCCCAAAGGGTCCGCTGGAATTACCATCCTCATGCCCGAAGCACCCTAGCGCGGACGGTGACCGAGAGGCCTCCACGGCTCGGCTCGGCTGCCGGCGTCAGGGAGCGGGGTGTTCCGGCTTGAGCTCGATCGGGTAGCCRGAGTCTTTGCAGGCCTTGGCCAGGCCAGCGAAGGATTCGCTGAGTTCGGCSCGRACATCAGAGATGGTGTASTCACCGTTTGCGCGGCTGGTGCCGGCGTCGTCATACCTGACCTGTCCGATCACGACTGCCATCATGTACCTCTGGACTTCGCCCAATGCCACATTCCGGGCGTCTGGTTCAGTCTTGTCGGCAAGGAGCTTTAGGGCGGCTCCGTAGGAAGTTCCGCCGGATTCCAGGGGCCCTGCCTGGGCYCCCAGATCGACCGAGTTGTAGGCCGTTTCGAAGTTCSGGCAGGGAGCCTCGTTCGCCGCGACGGTGCAGCCGGACAAGACAGCGGCCAGGGTGGCGGCGAGGAGGACTGGAAGTGCTTTCACYGGCTCATCCTAACYAGAAGCGAACCAACAGCCCTACGGTGTGCTTTCTCTTAGCGCCGTGCCGTAGTACYCAGTGCTRTTCCTGGTTGCGGCCGACACAACGAGGTGCCGCCGGCYCAGTCGCTGTGCGAAGTACCCCTCGTACGGCAACACGGTGACGGCGTCGATTCCGCTTTCCCACGCCGGGGTCAGTTCCTGGAGGCTTCAGGCTTCAGCGTTTCAGCSGAGGACCCGATACCGCACRTGGGTTACGAGGCCGGTACCGCTCACTTCCGTCGGTTCAAGCTTGAGGTTGCCGACGCCGTCGAGCAGCCGCTCRCCCGCTCCCAGGACCATCGGCGCGATGTGGAGCCGCAGCTCGTCGATCAGCCCGGCCGAGAGGTACTGGCGAACGATATCCGCCCCTCCGGCAATGGCCACGTCCTTGCTGCCGGCGGCCAACCGCGCCTGGGCCAGCGCAGATTCGATCCCATCGGTCACGAAGCTGAACGTAGTGCCGCCCTGCATCTGCAGGGGCTCGCGCGGATGATGGGTGAGGACGAATACGGGCGCGTGATAGGGAGGCTCTTCACCCCACCATCCCCGCCATTGTTCATCCCACGGCCCGGGGCCCGCGAACATGTTCCGTCCCATGATGTAGGCGCCGGCCGCGAGGATGCCTTCGCGCGCGGCCGCGTTGGCCTCGGGTTCTTCAAACTGCCATCGGTGCAGGCGCTCGCCGCCCTCGCCCAAKGGGGCCGCCAGGCTTTGGTTCGGGCCGGCAACGAATCCGTCAAGGGAGATGGTCAGATCGCACGTGACTTGGCTCATGGGCCCATCATGCCATCACCGTGGCGGTTCTAGTCCGGCCGGAGCCCCGCAGTTGTCGCCGTCGTGCCCCGCSCARGCCGTCCTGGCCGGGCAGAGCGGCGCCAGGCCGTACTGCTTCCATTTCCAATCTATCCTCCGCCCCSGGGCTTGTGGCAAGSCCCCGGTGGTGCCGCATAATCGCCAGTGGCCAGAACCTACGGAACGGGAGAARCGAAATGATYGAGCATGCGGTGGTGATCGTCGGAGGAGGCCCGACAGGRCTGATGTTGGCGGGTGAGCTGGCGCTCGCGGGYGTCGACGTCGCCATTGTCGAGCGGCGCGCCGACCAGGACCTCCCGGGCGCSCGCGCCGGCGGTCTGCACTCCCGCACYATCGAGGTCCTCGACCAGCGYGGAATCGCCGRTCGGTTCCTCTCGGAGGGACAGGTGGCCCAGGTCGCAGGGTTCGCCTCCAACCGATTGGACATCAGCGACTTTCCCACCCGGCACCCCTACGGGCTCGGGCTGTGGCAGAAACACATCGAACGCATACTGGCCGGCTGGGTCGACGAACTGGCCGTGACGATCTACCGCGGACGCGAAGTCGTGGGGATCGCGCAGGACGGCGCCGGCGTCGACGTCGAACTCTCTGACGGCCAGTCGCTGCGGGCGGAATACGTCGCCGGGTGCGACGGCGGCCGCAGCCTGGTCCGCAAGGCGGCCGGTATCGATTTTCCCGGGTGGGATCCGACGACCAGCAGCCTGATCGCCGAGGTCGAAATGGTGGAGGAACCGGAACTAGGCGTCCACCGCAATCCCTTTGGCATTCATTCCTTCGGCAAGCTGGAGTACGAGATCCACGACGGGCAGGTGGTCTACAAGGAAGGCGGCCCGGTGGGGGTAATGGTGACCGAAGAACACGTCGGACCCGCGACACAACCCACCCTGCGCGACCTCAGCGACGCCCTCATCGCCGTCTGCGGGACTGATTATGGGGCCCACAGCCCCACCTGGATTTCCAGGTTCACGGACATGACCCGGCAGGCGGCCGCGTACCGTGACRGGCGGGTCCTCCTGGCKGGCGACGCTGCGCACGTGCACGCCCCGGACGGYGGGCAGGGCCTCAACATCGGTGTGCAGGATGCAGTGAATCTGGGATGGAAGCTGGCCCWGGTGGTTAACCGGACAGCCCCGGACAGYCTCCTGGACACCTACCACGCCGAGCGTCACCCGGTRGCTGCCCGCGTGCTGCGCAACACGATGGCGCAGACGGCGCTTCGCCGCGCGGATGACCGGATCAAGGCCGTCGGCGAGGTCCTGGCCGAGCTCCTCAGCATGGAGGAGCCGCGCAAACGCTTCGCCGCGATGCAGTCCGGTCTGGATGTCCATTACGACGTCGGCCATTACGACGCCGGCGAAGGTCACCCGCTGCTCGGCCGCCGCATGCCCGATCTCGACCTGGTCGCCCCGGACGGCACCCTGCGGCTCTTCSCCCTGCTCCATGATGCCCGGCCGCTCCTGCTCAACCTCGGTGCGCCCGGGGCGTTCGACGCTRTTCCGCTGCCGGATCGGGTGCGGCYGATCGATGCTGAATACGGTGGCCGGTGGGAGCTTCCGGTGCTCGGGGAAATCCCGGCTCCCACCGGTGTGCTGATTCGGCCCGACGGCTATGTGGCCTGGGTGGGGGAGCGCACCGAGGCGGGGCTCGCTGACGCACTGAGARCCTGGTTCGGAGCSYCTGCCGTGGCGTAGGCACTCTGCCACTGTGGMGYCGGCCCCGCCCGCCGCCGGTTACGTRGGGTGGCGGCCTGTACCGCTGGGAGCTGCAGGGATGCGGATGGCTAACCAGGTCAWGGTTCAGTCGTCACCGCCGTGGCCACCATGCCCACSGCTGTCACCTCCCGGTTCAGACGTCTTCCGGAGTCCGCCCTTGTCATCGCTGGCTTGGGCGGCCCGCGGCGCCGGGTCCGACCGGGGACCACCGTTGTCATCCCAAGGTTCCCGTGTCGTCCGTATACCGCCGTTGTCATCGCCCGGTTGTGACGTAAAGGTGGTGCCGGGGATCGTTCGAGCAGTGGTCCGCCCGCCGTTGTCATCGCCTGGTTCGGCGGGACTGACGGCCTTCTTGGCCGCTGACACGTTCTTATCGTCGCTGGCCTTGGCAGCCACCTCCGGTACTGCATTAGCTACGCTTGTGGCTCGGGAAGGGGCGGGGGTTCCGGTGACAGAATCGTCCGTGACAAGGACATTCTTGACGTCGTCGCTGATGCCCGGATGGGATCTGCTGGGCGTTTGCGAGTTTCCGGCGAGAGCGGCGGATCCGGTGAGAAGGATGCCGGTGAGGGACAGTGCGAGAGCTGCTCTTGTTTTCATGTTTCAACAGTAGGAATTCGTCAGAATGGTTAGGTGCGGGGCAAAGCCAAGGTTCGTGCCGCGCGCATCTCACCTGCCGGGACCGACGCCGAACCCCCGGGTCTGCCGCCGTAGCGGAGCGAGTTGCATTCGTTGAGATCGCCGTCCAGTGTGCGGAATGAGTTCTGAGAGCGCGGCGACCGGCGTCGTGATCCTCGGCGTGGAAAAAGCGTGTGTCCCGCTTCGCCGGCAGCAAGCGACGGCGAAGCGGGACCATGGAACGGGTTAGAGCTGTGCTGCGGCCTTTTCGTGGTGAGGTGAGGCTGTCAGTCCCTCAGCCTCTGCGGCGCTGATGGCGGGCGGTGCCTGCAGGCGGTGTGCGGCATAGTACAGGCCCCCGGCCAATGCGACTGTGATGACCGGCGCGAACTGGGCCGCCAGGGGACTAGCGGTCTGCTCGGTGAGGAAAATGCCGGTCCCTGAGGCCACGAGCCACGCCACTGCGCCGGCGGAGATGGGCTTGAGTTTCTCGGGCCGGACCTCGGGAAGGGTGCTGCCCAGGGTGTTGCGGTGGAGGGCAATGTAGACAAGGGCGACGGCGACCCAGGCGGTGACGAAGACGCCCTGCCATGCCAAGGCTTTTAG
Source organism: Arthrobacter sp. 05T47 (assembly GCF_056395825.1). Lineage (NCBI taxonomy): Bacteria > Bacillati > Actinomycetota > Actinomycetes > Micrococcales > Micrococcaceae > Arthrobacter > Arthrobacter sp. 05T47. Next base: position 15,444 of record NZ_JBFTKG010000014.1, read on the forward strand.
GAGGTAGGAGAGCACGTCGGTCAGCATGAATAGGAAGGCAATGGCGCCGGAGGCGAGGACCCAGACGAAGCGGGGGAGGCGGAGGCTGAAGGCTCGCTCCATGAATGCGCCCAGGTTCAGGGATGCCAAGTAGTAGTTGGCTGTATTGATGCGCGTCTGGGAGATGAAGATGACCAGCAGCCCGAAGAAGCCCAGGGAGGAAATGAAAGCCTGGACCACTCCGGTTTCCGTGGCCTCGAGGCCCCAGGCGCTCATGATGTAAATGCCGACGAGTCCGTTCAGTCCGAAAGTGAACGCGTAGAACACCCAGCCGAAACTCACGGTGGCGTGGAATTTTTCGTCCCGCTGCCGCCCGAGGCGGGCATAGTCGAACGTGTACATCATCATGACCCAAACACCCATGTAGATAAGGTAGGACGTCACCCAGCCAGGCGTCGGCGAGGCAGCTGCCGCCTGCCCGATCCAGTCAGTGGGCACGCCGCGGATAACGGTCGCGGCGACCACAACGGCCACTAGGCCTGCGAAGTACAGGGGCAGGAGGAAACCGTTGAGCTTGTCCAGCCAGTTTTGGACTCCGCCGGCAACAAGGGGGATGGCGTAGGCGACGACAATGGCGTACCACATGATCCTTGATCCGCCGAAGAAGCTCTCGAGGGCGACTGCGATRATTGAACCTTCAAAGACCGCGTAGTAGATGGCCGTTGCGGCGAAGATCAAGGTAGCCAAGGCTGAACCGATCAGTCCAAAGAGGGTGCGGGAGAACTGCTCAACGGATAGGCCGGTCCTGGCAGCAAACTTGGTKAGCACCATGTTGATGACGCCGTAGGTGGCGACCGTCAGGATCATGCCGATGATCGTATTGGGTACGCCGACTGCGCCCGCTGACGCGACCGCGATGTAAATCCAGAACATGGCGGAGAACAAAGCCCACCATGCCATGGTGAGGGACCAGCGGCGGACTTTTTGCTGTGGTGGGAGAACATACGACGAGTATGTTGCCGCCTGACCAGGTGTAACTGACATTGATGCTCCTTCAGGGCAAGGACGCGGGGGAAGAGGGAATGGTGACGGCTTGGACCACGGGCGGATATTACCAGCCGGGTGCGCCGACGCAAGCATCGGCGCACCCGGTGTTGGGCCAGAATGTGCCTAATGCCAGTGGGACGAGGAACGCTTCTGCATGCTCTTGCGGAACTCTGAGGTGGTTTCCGGGAACAGTTCGCCGGTGCCCCAGTCCAGGATGACGCCATGGCGGCGGATCACGTCGAGCATGTCCACCGCTCCGGCGCGGTACTTCTCCGCGACGGCGACCGGATCGGCAGTCAGCCACGCGTGGCGGTCGGTGCGGATCTGCTGGCGCAGCTCGGCGCTGGCTGCGTGGTCAATCTCGAACTGGTCCAGTTCGCGGTCGATTTCGCGGATGACGACGCCGTAGTCCTTTGCTGCCCGTTCGATTGACACGTACTCGTCGATGACGTCTTCGAGGACTTCGTCAAAGGGGCGGTCCAAGGGATCGCCGTAACCGCCGCCACCTGCGGACGGGCGTGTGAACGAGTCCCCGGAGTGGAGAGGAACCGCCGAGAAGTTGGAGCCGAGGAATTTCTCCTGATCGGTGTCCTTGTTCATCCAGACTCCATGAGGGATAGATGGCAACCCGCCCTCTATTCCCCAGGTGATGGAACGTGCGCGGTCGCAGCAGTAGCTCATGACCGTTTTCGTCGCGTCTACGAGCATGCCGCCCTTCTCGATTCCCAGGCCGCCACGGAATCTGCCGGGCCCTCCGGAATCGGTTCCAATTTGGTGGACGGTCGTGAGGACCGGTGAGAGCCGCTCCTGGCCTTCTATGGGTTGTACTGCCAGGCCCGGGCCAAAGACAGGGGCGGTGGCACTCGCCCCATCTTTGCTCGCTCGGCCACCCCAGCCGCCGGCCATCCAGTCGTACCACATGAAGTAGGGGTTGTCGTCGGTGCGGCCATCGCGGCCGCCCACCAGGAGGTACTCGAGGTTGAATGCACATGCCATGGCGCGCTCGGGCATGATCCGGGACCACAGCTCGAAGATCCCGTTCATCAGCTTTTCGTAGGGACCGGAGCAAAACCCGGTGACCGCGTAAGGCCAACCGGCATTGACCACGGTGCCTTCCGGCCCGATTTCCGCATCCACGGCGGCGTAGAAGCCCGAGTTCAGCGGAACGTCCGGGAAGAACGTCTTGGTGCCGGCATAGATGGCGGAGTGAGTGGTGCCGTAACCGGAGTTAAGGAAGGTTTCCACGGCGGGCGCGGAACCGGTCAGGTCGTAGTGGATGCCCTTGCCATCCAGGGTCAGCTTGATCTTGATGGGCACCAGGCCCTCGCCCTTGCCGGGATCGAAGTCGATGTAATCGGTGGTTTCCCACTGTCCCTGCGGCAGGTGCTCGAGCCGACGTCGAACGATTCTTTCGACGTAGTCCTGGGTTTCCTGCATCGCGGCGACAACCGTGGTTTTCGAATACTTGGCCACAAGACGGTGGATTTCACGCTCACAGACGGCGGTCGCTTCTGACTGGGCGTGGAGGTCGCCCATCGCCTGGCGCGGTGCCCGGGTGTTTGACACCAGGAGTTGGGCGACGTCGTGAAGGAAGACGCCCTTGCTCCAGATCCTGACCGGTGTGATCCGCAGGCCTTCACCGAAGTGCTCCTTGGCGTTGACATCGAACGAGCCCGGAACGTTACCGCCAATATCAGCCCAGTGGCCCTTGTTCTGGGCGAAGGCGATCACCTCCCCGTCGGAGAAGATCGGCCGGATGAAGCTGACGTCGTTGAAGTGCGTGCCGCCCCGGTAGGGGTCGTTGATGGCGAACACGTCGCCTGGGTGGATGTCGCTTCCGAATTCATCGATGACGGCCTTGCATTGGAAATGCAGGGTACCGACGTGGACGGCGATGTCGCCGCTGCCTTGCATGACGGTGTTTCCGTTGGCGTCACAGAGGGCGGAGGAGAAGTCGCGGGAGTAGATAACGAAGGAGTAGCAGGTCCTCAGAATCTGCTCGCTCATCAGGTCGACGCTGGTGACAAAGGCGTTTTTCAGCACTTCGAAGGTCACGGGGTCAAGGCCTGAGGCCTGCCGTGCGCCGGCGTGTGCGACACGGAGATCTGGCATGGTGATCACGTCGGTCATGATTAGGCTTCCTGCTCGTCGTTGAACTCGGTGAGGTGGATCCGGATGTTGAGCCACTCGTCGATCTCGGCGATGGTGCGCGGMGGCACAACTGTCGTTGAGTCAAGCTGGTCGATGATGGCGGGTCCGTGGAACTTCGCGCCGGCGCCGAGCCTGGTCCGGTCGTAGACCGGGGTGTCGACCCAGCCGTCCTCGCCGAAGTACACCGGCCGGACAGAATCGGGTTCGCCGGGCTCGGAGACCCACTCCGTCGCCGGGGCGAAGGAGGGCTTGGGCGTCTTGCCCACAGCGGACAGCTGCAGCTGGTAAATCTCCACGGGCTGGTCATCCTGGCGGAACGCAAATTCGCGCTCGTGCTGCTGGTGGAAGCTCTGGATAGCTTCTTCCAGAGCACCTTCGCCGGTTCCCATATTTACGGCCAGCGAGCGCCACTGTCCCTGGTAGCGCATGGAGATAATCCGCTGCAGGACCGAATTTTCTTCCGACACGCCTTCGTGGCGGAGCCGGGCGGTGGCTTCCGTTTCGAGGGCCCTGTACTTGCTCTCCAGATCCTCCGGATCCGCGTCCGCGGCAACGGCCGTGTACATCGCGGACAGGTCGTGCCTGATGTCCACCAGGAGGCACCCCAGGGCGGACGTGACGCCGGGGTTGGGCGGTACGACGACGGTGGGAATGTTCAGTTCCCTGGCCACCTCCGCGCCGTGCAGGGCGCCCGCGCCCCCGAAGGCGATCAGCGCGAAGTCCCGGGGGTCATAGCCGCGGCGGATGGAGATCAGGCGGACGGCGTCGGCCATATTGGCGTTGGCGACTTGGAGGATGGCGTGGGCGGCCTCCGCTTCGCTCATGTCCAACGGTTCGGCAATGGCACGCTTGATGGCAGCCTGCGAGAGTCCGCGGTCCAACGTCTTCGCGCCGCCGGCCAGGGTGGATCCGAGCCTGTTCAGGACCACGTTGGCGTCGCAGTTGGTCGGCTCTTCGCCGCCCATGTTGTAGCAGGCGGGTCCGGGATCGGCGCCCGCGGACTGCGGGCCGTTGCGCAGCGAACCGGCAATGTCAATGTGCGCAATCGAGCCGCCGCCGGCGCCGATGGTCAGAACCTCGATGCTGGGGAACACGATCGGGTGGCCGTATTCCACCTGCCATTCCTTGGTGATGCGGAGCTCGCCGTCGGAGACAAGGGCAATATCGGTGGACGTGCCGCCCATGTCCAGGCCCACCGCGTTTTCGAAGCCACACTGCTGGGCGACGTGCTTGGCCGCGATGGCGCCGGCCGCGATGCCGGATGCTGCGAGGCGGACAGGGTAGCGCTTGACCATGCGCGGAGTCATGGAACCACCGCCGGAGTGCAGGAGCAGCAGATCGCCGTCGTAACCGCCGGTTTTGAGCTCTTCGGCGAGACGGCTGACATAGCCGGACACCAGGGGTCCCAGTACGGCGTTGGAGACGGCGGTATTGAAGCGGTCGTGCTCGAAGATTTCGGGCAGGATTTCGGCCGAGGTGGAGACCGTGGCTTCCGGAAGTTCCTCCTCCAGGATTTTCCGCATCCGGATTTCATGCTCGGCGTTGGCGTAGGAGTTGATAAAGCAAACAGCGATGGTGGTGACGCCGCGTTTACGGAGCACCGCGGCCAGGCGGCGGGCTTCCTCCTCGTCAAGGGGAGCGACGATGTTGCCTGCGTAGTCAATACGCTCCGTCACTTCGAACCTGTCGCGCCGGCGGATATAGGGGCCGCTTACGTCGTTGTACGCGTCCCAAAGATCGTCCTTCGTACCGTCCCGGATTTCGATGACGTCCCGGAACCCCTTCGTCGTGACCATGGCTGCGGGAGGAAAGTTCCGGGTAATCAGGGCGTTCGTTGCTACGGTGGTGCCGTGTGAGAACAGTGAGACGTCCGCCAGATTGATATCGGCGCGTTCCACGCCACTCAGGATCGCCAGCATGGGGTCGGCCGGGGTTGACGGGACCTTGGTGACACGCATGCGTTGCGTTTCTTCATCGAAAATGCAGACGTCAGTAAATGTGCCCCCGACGTCGACGGCGACTCTAACATTGGACATCTTTGTTCCTCCAGGATGCTGATTGGGTCCCAACAACCATCCGATGTGACGTGCGTCTCTGTCACTGGCGAAACTAAAATAAGAGGCAGAGACCGTTGTGAAAACTACAATCAGCTTCCACTCCGGCATTCCGTACCCTTCGGCCAGGAGCCCAGATGCCCGACAAGCCCGCCGTCACCCTTAGTGACGTAGCCGCAGAAGCTCCTCTAGGCTTGGTCCCCGTCGTTCCGGGTAACCCCGCCATAGTCATAACGGGCGCGCACACCAGTGACATCCACAACCCGGCGGCCTGGCTGGAGCCGGACACCGTTCTGCTGACCACCGGGCTGAGGTTTGTGGATGCCGAACGGGATGAACTGCTGGCCGTGAGACTGGTAGAAGATCTAAGGAAAGCCCGGGTGGCAGCCATATTTTTCGGCATCGGGGTCTACTTTGACCGCGTGCCCGCCAAGCTGGTCGCGGCCTGCAAACAAGCAGGCTTCCCGTTGTATACCGTGGCACCTGATGTTCCCTTCCACCGCATCGAGAACTTCATCAACAAGTCGCAGGCATCTCCTGATGCCTACCGGCAAAAACGCGCACTGTGGCTAAGTAATGACCTGCTGCAGAGCATTTCTGCTGAGGAACCTGTCAAAGCCCTCATAGCCCGACTCGCCACGGCATGCCGGGGTACAGCGGTGCTTTACGAAGATTCCGGGCGGATTGTCGAATCCTCCGGGGACGGCCCGACTCACCTGGTCTGGAAGGAGTTGCGCAATCGAAAAAGCGAGTCTGATCCCATCGTGATAGGCCAGTGGGGAGTCGTGGCGAGGCCGCTGGTGCTTCGGGGCGATGGATTCACCCTGGCCGTGGCGAGTAGGAACCACCGCGTGCTGGAGGATCTCGGAGATGCATTGCTGGAAACTACACAGCGGCTCCTGGCCGCAGTACATGGGATCGCTCAGTTCTCAGATACAAGGGAACGGCACGAAAACACGCAGCTGCTGACCATGCTGCAAGACGGTGTGCCGGTGGCCCGCGAGTTCAGGCACTGGGAGCGGATGCGCGCATTCCGATTTACGCCCTACGAACCGCTACGGGCGGTGGTCGCAGCAAATCTCGAGCAGCAGCCCTTGGACCATGCCTTTTTCGAACGGCTCCTGCGAGGAGCCGAAACCAGTGGCCTGGGGCTCTTGCTGGCAGAGAACGGGCGGACACCCGAACACCCACCGGGCTTTCATGCAGTGGTCTCGGACTCATCAGCCCTGGACGCCTGGCTGGAGTTGACGGACAGGGCCATTTTCCTTGGGCTGTCTGAACCCTATACCGATCTTGCAAGGACCCCCGAGGCTTTCCGAGAAGCAGAAACAGCAGCGGGAATTGCCCGACGGCAGATCCAGGCCGCAACGACCACCGCCTCCGGAGCTTATCGGGGGATCGTCCGGCTGGATGAGGTCGACCCGGCCACATGGCTCCTTGCACGTCAGCAGTCGCCACAGGCCACGGAGGACAAGCTGAAACGGTTTGTCGCAGACCTTAACGTCGACAGCGAACTGAAGCAGACGGTCATCTGCTACCTAGTGAATGACCTGGACGTCGCGAAGGTTGCCGCGATGTTGTTCGTCCACCCGAATACTGTCCGGTATCGCCTGAAGAAGGCTGAAAACTTGGTTGGGGGATCGCTCTCGAGCTCGCGGGTAATTGCGAACGTTTACCTTGCCTTTCATGACGAAATCGTTGCCTTGAGCCATGCCAGGAACGAATGACCCGATCCCTAAGCTGTGCAGCGTTACGGGATCAAGAAATAGGCGGAAAGTCCGCGCTGGTGGCGTGGACCAGCACTTCGAGGGTGCCGTCACACCTGGCTGATATCGATTCCCGTGATCGGCTCGCCCGCGCGCTGGTAGACGAGCGAGACGGAGCCCTTTGGGAACGCCTGCGGCGGCTGCGCCAATCGGAACGCCGCGGGCACGCCGGTGCCATCCGGGAACAGCCGCTTGCCCGATCCGAAGGTGAGCGGGTACAGGAAGAGGTTCAGCCGGTCGACCAGGTCGGCGTCGAGCAGTGACCGTGCGAGCTCGCCGCTGCCGATGACGTGAATGTCGCTGAAGCGGTCTTTCAGCGCTGCCACCTCCGCGACATCCGACAGCGCAGTGGTGCCTTGCCATGCCGGGTCGGTCAGGGAGCGCGACACCACGAACTTCGGCAGGGCGTTGAACGTCACCGCGATCGGATCGTTGTCGCCCCTGGTGGGCCAGTACGCCGCGAAGATGTCGTAGGTCTTGCGTCCGAGAAGAAGCGCATCCATGCGGTTGATGCCCTCGACGATCGCCCCGCCAGTCTCGTCGTCGGAATATGCCGCCTGCCAGCCGCCGAACTTGAAGCCGCCCTCAAGGTCCTCGTCAGGGCCGCCGGGTGCCTGATACACGCCGTCGAGGGTGATGAACAGGTCGACGGAGAGGATTCCCACGGTGTGCTCCTTCGCGTGAACGACGGCCGGATGCCGCCTCTACCAGCGTTGAATCAAGAAGATCCGGAATCGGCGCCTCTGAGTGCCAGACTAGCGTCGAGCACATGGCAGGTCGAGAGATGAACGGAGGCGGCGGGGCCTTGCCGCCCCCATGGATAGGTCACCGGAGCTGCGCCGCGGCCGGGGGAGAGGCCCCGATTCCTGGCCGGCGGGTTCTCGCTGCCCTTGCGTCGCCGAGGGTCACCGGGGGAGTATTTTGCGCATGACGATGCCTCTGCAGCCCTGCTATGCCACCCGGGATGAAAGAGAGGCCAGCGCGTGCTGAGGCAGGTCGCGGAAGGTGTGCTCATCCACGAGAGTGAGTTTTGCCAGAGCAACGCCGTTGTAGTGCAGGGCGGGGCCGGCGCGTTGCTGATCGACGCCGGGGTGCACGAGAGCGAGATGGCCTGTCTCGTGGGCGACCTGTCGGACTTGGGGAACGCCGTCGTGGCAGGTTTCTCGACGCATCCGCACTGGGATCACCTGCTCTGGCACGAAGGGCTCGGTACGGCGCCGCGTTACGGCACGGCGCGCTGTGCGGCGACCGTCCGGGATCGGCTGGCGGGCGGCATCGATGCACGCCGGTTCGGCATCCCAGAGGACGTCTCCCTGCATCTGCTCGGCCTCATCACGGGCCTGCCCGACGGGACGGCGCGGATTCCGTGGGATGGGCCGGAAATCCGAATCATTGAGCATCAGGCGCATGCTGCGGGGCATGCGGCTTTGCTGATCGAGGAACACGGCGTCCTCGTCGCCGGCGACATGCTTTCTGATGTCCTGATGCCGATGCTCGACCTTAACGGCGCCGCCGACCCGATAGAGGACTATCTCACGGCGCTGAGGCTGCTCGAGAATGTGGCGGGCGACGTCGACGTTGTAGTTCCGGGCCACGGGTCAGTTGGCGGAGCTGACCAGTTGCGTGCACGGATCGATCAGGACCGGGCCTACATGCACGCCTTGCGTGACGGCCTGGATCCCAGCGACCCGCGGATCGGTTCGTCGGCCAAGCCCGGCTGGGAATGGGTGAGCGACGTGCACGCAGGGCAACTGCAACGCCTGCACCAGCGAAGCGAGAGCGACGGGACGCCCGACTAGCGGGTGGGGAACGCTCCGAGGTCTTACTGGCACTCCTGCGGATCCTGTTGGTGCGTATTCTGCTGCCCGGAGTCATCGAAGCGTGGCCGGACAAGGACGCGCCTGATACTCCGGTGCTGAAGAGCATGTCCGATACCCGGACAGCCTCCCTGCTCAATACCCTCGAGTCGATGCAATAAATGAGTTGACCATGTTGAGGACGGGGCTGGCGGGAATCAAAGTCTGGCCGTGATTGCGGTCAGGTAGAGCACGGAATTGGGCGTTGGGCATCAGTTGTGCCGCTCGTTCCGAGTCCCGGTACCGGAGCGGATCCTCTGTGCCGGCGAGCAGCAAGGTGGGTGTGTCCATTGTCCGGAGATCAGCCTCCGGGATTCCGGGTTCGTCCTCGCTGCGCCGGAAGTAGGCGCGTAGTGCGGCGGCGTCATTGGCCAGAAATGCTGCCGCGGTTTGTGGATCGATCTCGCGACCCGTGGAACTACTCCATTGACGCAGAAGTTCGGGCACGCCGCCCCGGTCCAGCGCCTCGTCATATCCGGGGAAGAAGATTGATTCGATTTGCCCGGCAGGCGACCGGTAGGTGCCGCCAACAGAAGTGAATGTCTCGACACGCTGGGGGCTGCTGGCCAGCAGGGAGAATCCGACCCTCGCGCCAGCGGAATACCCCAAGTAGTGGGCTGACTGCACTCCCGCGGCGTCCAGGACTGCCAGAAGATCTCCGACGAGCAGATCCATACTGTAGGCGTCTTCGTGATGTGGTTTTTCGCTTCGGCCATGTCCCCGTAGGTCCAGAGTCACCACGTGCAATCGTTCTTCCAACGCTTTCGCGTAGCCGAGGCCCCGCCAGATGGCTCTGGAAAGCCCTGAGCCGTGCACCAGAACGATGGTGGGGCCGGTGCCCGATTCCTGGAAGGAAATCTGGACGCCATCCACGGCGTTGAATGCTTCACCCATGACTTGCTCCTTTTTTGAGGGACGCTGGTTGGCCGTGGTCGCGTTCCTGCTGGCTGCGCTGATCATTCATTCTGCAGGCCCTGCCAGCGGCGTCCTGTTGTACTCGGTTGAGGCAGTCGCGATAGCGGGACTGCTCGTGGGCCAGTTCTCCAGCGCCGATCGTAAGCCCCCGGGCGACGTCAAGGGGAGTCTTGGCTGGTGGAAAGGCAGGGAACGGGGAGCCTTCTATACGGCCTGGTGGGTACTCATACTGTTCGCCGGTGTCCTGATCCGAATGCTTTCCGTCGCAACCGGTGGAACTGGTCGAACGCGTGCCGCGGAACGCCGGGGGAGAGGGCCTGGATGATTCATCGGACGAGATACGCAGAGTATTACTGGTAACCAGCATTATTCGATTTAGAACTATTCAGCGTCGGCCGACGGAAATCGCTCCGGATGCTTAGGCTCCCGTCCTTTTCCCGCCAGTACTCATTTCGCTGCCATAGCGAGAGTCTGGTTACTTGGACGCCCATCACGACGGCGGCGATGCCGAAGAGGATGGTCCGAGTCCAGAGCCATGGCTCCGAATCGACACCGACGAAGCTTAGGACGGTGGAGATCAGCATGATGACCATGACTGGAAGGGACCAGCGGACGATGCGTTGAAGCCTCCGCGGCATTTCATCCTTTGTTGCCACCATAGCCTCCGCCTCCGCACCGGATTTGAAGATCTTTGAGAGTGGTTATCGATCCATTCCGATGGTGTCAGCCATTATCCGTGTGGACTTGATCCTTAGATAGCCGGACCAGGCTTCGGCTGACGCGGTGGCGTGTTTCTGGGTGGCGGAGGCAGCTTCGTTGGTCGGAACGGATCCGCTATGGGGGGATGGACCGTGCGGCTGGTGATATTGCATCAGATGCAATATCACGATTCTACTTTACATAATGTTGATTATCGGCGTTTTAGAATCAGCCGGAAGGGGCTGATCTTGAGCGCCTGGCACGTCTTTGTGACACGAGCTCACGCCAGCGATCCCAGTCCGGTATTCAGGCGACATCGCCATGCTGCCGATTATCGCCAGCCGCAAGCTGATGGAATCCCGAGTTCCACATTCGTCGTCGTCAGGCAACAGAAAATTGCCCGACGGCGACGCATGGCCGCTCTGGATGGCTGCCCGGGGCTGCTGGCTGAGCAATGTGTCGCCGCCACTTCGGCGTGCCCTGGCGAAGCATTGTGAATGGTCAGACCAGGGCATAGCTGGCCCGACTCCCCCTGCGGCAACCCGCCGGAGCGTCCAAATGAGGCCATCAGCTAGCAGGGTCAGGGTGGTAGGCTGGCCGAAGTTTCACCAGATTCACCAGTTTCACCTACATTCACCCCGGAGGCGTCGGTGCAGAATCCCTTTAAACCCACCGCTGGAGCTACCCCGCCGGACCTGATCGGACGCGCAGGGCTCCTGGACGAATTCGAATATGGCCTGCGGCAGGGTTCGGGCGCCCCGGGGCTCCTCACCATCATCACCGGCTCCAGGGGCATCGGCAAGACCGTCATGTTGAGCGCTGCAGAGGCGATCGCCAGGAGCCAGGGGTGGGCCGTGGTCTCCCGGACGGCCAATCCGGGGTTCCTGGCCAGAATCGGTGATGACATGCTGCGCCTCATCGACGAGTTCGGCGACGGCCCGCCCACCCGGAAGATCACCGCCTTCTCCGCGGCGGGATTCGGCCTGACCACCCAGCTCCCCCAGGAGCGGGTGCCGGACTGGCGCCGGACCGGCGAGGAGCTGCTGCGGCTGCTGGATGAGAAAGGTACAGGCCTGGTCATCACCATTGACGAGATCCACGCCGTTGACCGGACCGAAATCTCGCAGCTGGCCGCCGATGTGCAGCACTTCATCCGCGACGGTCTGCCCATCGGCCTGGTCTTTGCCGGTTTGCCGTCTGCCGTGTCCGACCTGCTCAACGAAGGCGTGGCCACATTCCTGCGGCGGGCCGACAGGATCAATCTTCACGAGGCGGCAATCGCCGAAGTCACCGCGTCCTTCCTGGAACTGTTCAGCGAGGGAGGCATCGAGGTTTCTGCGGACCTGATGAGCGAGGCTGCGGAGGCAACTGAAGGCTACCCGTTCCTCATTCAGCTCGTTGGCTACTACCTGTGGATGGAGGCAGACCGGGCCGGTTGGACCTTGGGCGCGGACAGCGTGCGCACCGCCATTGCGGCCGCGCAGCGGCGGAATACCTTGGTGGTCGTCGAGTCGGCGCTCTCAGACGTCTCCGAAAAGGACCGCGACTTCCTCGATGCCATGGCCGAGCAGGACGGTCCCTCAACGGCTGCCCAGATCGGCCACATCATCGAATCCAGGCCCAACCTGGTGTCCAAGTACCGCAACAGGCTCATTGCGGCCGGCCTGATCGAATCAGCCGGGTATGGCAAGGTGGACTTCGCCATACCCGGCCTTCGCCAGTACCTCCGCGCCCAGGCCAGGCCCTGAACGACGCGGCGGGTCCCCTGTAACTCGGGTTCGCTGTACCTCAGGCGCCCACGTAGGCCGCGAGGTGCTCACCGGTGAGGGTGGAGCGCTTCGCGACGAGCTCGGCGGGCGTGCCCTCGAAGACCAGCCGGCCGCCGTCGTGCCCGGCGCCGGGGCCGAGGTCAATGATCCAGTCGGCGTGCGCCATGACGGCCTGGTGGTGCTCGATGACGATCACTGACTTGCCGGACTCGACAAGCCGGTCAAGGAGGCCCAGCAGGTTCTGTACGTCGGCAAGGTGCAGGCCGGTAGTGGGTTCGTCGAGGACGTAGACGTCGCCCTTCTCCGCCATCTGGGTGGCCAGCTTCACGCGCTGCCGCTCACCGCCGGAGAGCGTGGTGAGCGGCTGGCCCAGGGTGAGATAGCCGAGTCCGACGTCCACGAGCCGGTCGAGGATCTTGTGGGCCGCCGGTGTACGGGCCTCCCCTTCGCTGAAGAACACCTCGGCTTCGGTCATCGACAATGCCAGCACTTCGGCGATGTTGCGGCCGCCCAGCTTGTATTCCAGCACCGGCGCCTGGAACCGCCGGCCTTCGCAGTCCTCGCAGACGGACTCGACGGTGGCCATAACGCCCAGTTCGGTGAAGATGACGCCCGCGCCGTTGCAGGTGGGGCAGGCGCCTTCGGAGTTGGAGCTGAAGAGCGCCGGCTTCACGCCGTTGGCCTTCGCGAACGCCTTGCGGATGGGCTCGAGAAGGCCCGTGTACGTGGCCGGGTTGCTGCGGCGCGAGCCCTTGATGGCGCCCTGGTCGATCACCACAACACCGTCGCGGCCGGCCACCGAGCCTTGGATCAGCGAGCTCTTGCCCGAACCAGCCACACCCGTGACCACGCACAGCACGCCGAGCGGAACGTCGACATCCACGTCCTTGAGGTTGTGCGTCGAGGCGCCGCGCACCTCGAGCTTGCCGGCCGGCGTCCGCACCGATTCCTTCACCGCGGCCCGGTCATCGAGGTGGCGGCCAGTGATGGTGTCACTCCCCCGCAGCCCCTCCACGCTTCCCTCGAAGCAGACGCTGCCTCCCTCGGTCCCGGCGCCGGGGCCTAGGTCGACGATATGGTCAGCGATGGCGATGGTCTCCGGCTTGTGCTCGACGACGAGGACCGTATTGCCCTTGTCGCGCAGCTGCAGGAGCAGCTGGTTCATCCGCTCGATGTCGTGCGGGTGCAGGCCGATGGTCGGTTCGTCAAAGACATAGGTGATGTCTGTCAGGGACGAGCCCAGGTGCCGGATCATCTTGGTGCGCTGGGCCTCTCCCCCGGACAGCGTGCCTGCCGGCCGGTCCAGCGAGAGGTAGCCCAGCCCGATTTCGGCAAAGGAGTCCAGCAGGTGCTGCAAACCCTTCAGGAGCGGTGCCACAGAGGGCTCATTGAGCTCGCGGACCCACGCGGCCAGATCGCTGATCTGCATCTCGCACAGGTCGGCGATGTTCTTGCCCTGGATCTTGGAGGACCTGGCCTCCGGGCTGAGCCGCGTGCCACCGCATTCGGGGCAGGACTGGAACGTGATGGCGCGTTCCACGAAGGCCCGGACATGCGGCTGCATCGCCTCGACGTCCTTGGAGAGCATCGACTTCTGGATCTTGGGAATCAGTCCCTCATAGGTGAGGTTGATGCCCTCGACCTTGATTTTGGTCGGTTCCTTGTAGAGAAGGTCGTCCAGTTCCTTCTTGGTGAACTTGCTGATCGGCTTGTCCATGTTGAAGCCGGCGCCGCTGAAAATGCGCCCGTACCAGCCGTCCATGCTGTAGCCGGGGATCGTGAGGGCGCCGCCGGCGAGCGACTTGCTGTCGTCGTACAACGCGGTGAGGTCGAAGTCGGAGACCGAACCCATGCCCTCGCACCGCGGACACATGCCGCCCAGGTAGACAGCGCCGTGCACCACATTCTTCTCGACCCGGCCACCGGCCTTCTCGGTGCTCATCACCCCGCTTGCCTTCCGCGTCGGGACGTTGAAGGAAAACGCAGTGGGCGGGCCCACGTGAGGTGATCCCAGCCGGCTGAAGAGTATCCGGAGCATGGCGTTGGCGTCGGTGGCGGTGCCCACCGTGGAGCGGGGGTTGGCGCCCATCCGCTCCTGGTCGACGATGATCGCCGTCGTCAGTCCTTCGAGATGGTCGACGTCGGGCCGCGCCAGGCTGGGCATGAATCCCTGCACGAAGGCGCTGTAGGTCTCGTTGATCATCCGCTGCGACTCGGCGGCGATGGTGGCGAACACGAGCGAGCTCTTGCCTGAGCCGGAAACACCCGTGAACACCGTCAGGCGGCGCTTCGGGATCTCGACGCTGATGTCCTTCAGGTTGTTCTCTCGCGCGCCCTGCACACTGATCAAATCGTGGCTGTCCGCTACGTGCAGCGCAGGCGACTGGGTCTCCGGGCTCGTGGCAATGCTCATCGTGTCTCCATCTATTGGGCGGGGCTGCCTGCCCCAGCCGGCTTCCGCCAGCGTCGCTTTGCTCTATCTAACCAGCTGCGGGCAGGTTGTCCCGAGGTTCTCTGGTTCTGTGGTTTTCCCGGTCACCGGACGGCTCAGTGCGGCTGCTGAATGCGAATCAGGTTGCCCGCGGGATCGCGGAAGGCGCAGTCGCGAACCCCGTAGGGCTGGTCGGTCGGCTCCTGGACCACCTCGGCGCCGCTGGCCTGCACCCGGTCGAAGGTGGCGTCGACGTCCTTGGTGGCCAGGAGGATGCGCGCATAGGTGCCCTTGGCCATCATCTCGTCGATGGTGCGGCGTTCGTCGTCGGTGACCCCGGGGTCCGCGGCCGGCGGCTCCAGGACGATTGACGTGTCCGGCTGGTCGGCGGGGCCGACCGTGAGCCAGCGCATTCCGCCGTAGCCGACGTCGTTGCGGACCTCGAAGCCGAGGGTGTCCCGATAGAACGCCAGGGCGGCGTCGGGATCGTTGTGCGGGAGGAAACTAGCGTGAATGTTGATGTCCATGGCACTCATGCTAACTGCGGCTCCAGGGCCGGTACTTCTCGATTCCTGACCGGTCTGGTGACCTGTTTCGCCACGCAGGACGGCATCCCTGCGGTCGCGCGTGCCGCCTCGCGCCGGTAGACGCTGGGCGGTACGCCGACCAGTTCGGTGAAACGGGTGCTGAAGGTGCCCAGGGACGAGCAGCCGACCGTGAAGCAGACCTCCGTGACGCTGAGGTCGCCCCGGCGCAGCAGCGCCATGGCACGCTCGATGCGCCGCGTCATCAGGTAGCTGTAGGGCGACTCGCCATAGGCCACGCGGAACTCCCGGCTGAGGTGCCCGGCGGACATGTGCACACCGCGGGCGAGGGCCTCGACGTCGAGCGGTTGGGCGTACTCCCGGTCCATCCGGTCACGGACGCGGCGCAGCAGCGCGAGGTCGCGCAAGTGCTGCGCCATGTCGGGTTTGCTGGTCACAAGTCAGATCGTGCTACGTCGCGCCGAAGATGTCCACCCCGGACCCCAGCCAAATCCCGGGTCCGTCCATTGTCTTTGGCGGCGGGCTCACTGAGAATGAACCATGACGGTCTACCTGAGGTCCTTAGAAACTGCAGTCCCGCCAACCATCCTGGTCCAGCCCGAGGCCAGGGCCGTGTTCGCCGCCCAACCCGGGCTCACGCGCCTCGGATCCCGGCTGGTCAACACGTGCTTTGACTCGGCCGCCATCGACACCCGGCATACGGCCGTCGAGGAACTCACCACGGACAGCCGGGCAAAAGATCCCCAGTTCTTCGACCCGGCCACCGGCCTGGTGCTCAGCCCCAGCACCAAGATCCGCAACGGCATATTCGCCACGGAAGCGACCAAACTCTTCATCGAGGCCGCCCAAAAAGCCCTCGATGCCTGTCCGGGAATCGAGGCGCCGGACATCACCCACCTGATCACCGTCTCCTGCACCGGATTCTTCAATCCCGGCCCGGACTATAAGATCGTCCGGGCCCTCGGCCTCAACCCGGCCGTCCAGCGGTACCACCTCGGCTTCATGGGCTGCTACGCCGCCTTCCCTGCGCTGCGGGCCGCGAAGTCATTTTGTGAGGCGGATCCGGATGCGACGGTCCTGGTGGTCTGCGCCGAACTCTGTTCCCTCCATGTGCGGACTTCCAACGATCCGGACACCATCATGGGATCGGCCCTGTTCGCCGACGGCGCCGCAGCCGCCATCATCACCGCGCGGGACATCCCCGGCGAACCTGCCCTGCTGCGGCTGGACCACTTCGAAACCGTCCTCACGCCGGTCGGCGAGGACTCGATGGCCTGGAACATCGGCGATGAGGGCTTCGAGATGGTTCTGGGCAACTATGTCCCCCACATCATCGATGACCACATCATTGGCGCCCTCGAACCACTCCTGTCCCGCGACCCTTCGCTGCAGGGGCTCCCCTACCGGGACATCCAGCACTGGGGAATCCACCCGGGCGGCCGCAGCATCCTGGACAAGGTCCAATCCAGGCTGGACCTCAGCGACCAACAGCTGGTCCCCGCCCGCGAAACGCTCCGAAACTACGGCAACATGAGCAGCGCCACCGTCCTGTTCGTCATCCGGCACATCCTGGACCTGCCGGCCGCGAACGACGCCGGCGGCAGTGCAGGCAGCCAGCCCAACCAAAGTGACCCAGACGGCCCAGCCCGCCCGGGTGAGGAACGGATCTGCTCGATGGCCTTCGGCCCGGGCCTGACCGTGGAAACGGCACTCTTCACCAGGCTGGCCGCTCCGCGTTCCACTGCGGCCGCACGGCGCGAGCCGGTCGCGTCGGTGGCCGCGGAACCGGCGGATTCTGCTGACGCCGCGGAGCCGGTCTCGGTGCAGGCCTGAGAGCGGCGACCCTGAAACCGCTCGGCGTGAAGCAGTTGGGCACGAAGCGTCTCCGCTCGGCCCTCTTGCGGGACCGCGCCTGGGACGCCGTCGAGGAAATGGACCTGCCCGGCTGCGATCCCGGCCTGCTGGAGCGAACCTATGCCCAGTTTGCGCTGGTCAACCGCGCAATCGCCGGCTGGCACGGTATCTATCGCACCCGGGTGCGGCCGCGGCTGTCCGCGGACTCCCCTACCTCGCTGCTGGATATCGGCTGCGGCGGGGGCGACGTTTCGGTGCTGCTTGCCCGCTGGGCCGCCCGGGATGGACTGCGCCTCGAGGTCACCGCCATTGACCCGGATCCGCGGGCCATCCTGTTCGCCCGCGGCCGCCACGCGGCAGAGAATGTCACGTTTCGGCAATCGTCCGCTGCGGAGCTGATCGAGAAGGGCGAGCTGTACGACGTCGTGGTGTCCAACCACGTGCTGCACCACCTTGAGGGGCTGGCAGCGTTCCTGGCCGAGTCGGCCGCGTTGTCCCGGAGCACGGTGGTCCACAACGACATCCGCCGCAGCCCCGCCGCCTACGCGCTCTTCTTTGCCTCCTCCTGGGTGTTCACCGGCTCCTATATCCGGCGGGACGGGCTGACCTCGATCCGGCGGAGCTACACCGCCGCGGAGCTGGCTGCCGCCGCTCCCGACGGATGGACGGTTGCCCGCCACGCCCCCTTCCGGAACCTGCTGTTGCTGGACAGCGCCGACGGGGGCTCGAGGACGGGGCCCGATCCCCGTGGCTGAGGTGCTGATTGTGGGCGCCGGCCCCGTGGGACTGTTCATGGCTGCGCTGCTGCTCCAGGACGGCGTCGATGTCCAGGTCCTGGAACAGCGGAGCGCACCGGAACCCCATTCGCGTGCCATCGGCATCCATCCGCCGGCGCTCACGGCCCTGGCCCGGGCCGGCGTTGCCGGGTCCCTGGTTGCCGAGGGGGTCCAGATCCGCCGCGGAGTGGCCGTGGCCCGCGGGAAGACCCTTGCCGAGATGTCCTTCGACGGCGTCTCGGACCGGTTTCCGTTCGTCCTGTCCCTGCCCCAGTGCAGGACAGAGGCGCTGCTGGAACGTCGGGTCAGCGAGCTCGACGACGGCGCCGTACACCGCGCCGTCCGCCTCACCCGGCTCTCCGACGACGGCGCCCGGTTCACCGCCGAAGCCGAATCCCCGCGCGGCGCGCTGCGCTATTCGGCGCCGCTGCTCATAGCAGCCGACGGCGTGCGCTCCACGGTGCGGGCCAGCCAGGGCATCGGCCTGCGCGTCAAGGAGTATCCGGACAGCTACCTCATGGGTGACTTCGCCGACCGGACCGGGTTCGGTCCGGACGCCGCGCTGTTCCTGGCCAGTGCGGGCATCGTGGAGTCGTTCCCCCTGCCCGGTCAACGGCGCCGGTGGGTGGTGCGCCTGGGGCCAGCCGATCCCCGTGCAGGCGGCCCGACTGCCAACGGTCTCACGGCCAGCGATCAGGGCGGCGACGCGTGCTGGCTGATGCGCTGCGTGCGGGAACGGACTGGCCTGGAGATCGACGCCGGGACCAACAGCATGGTCAGCAGCTTCGGCGTCCACTCACGCCTTGCCCGCCGGATGGTGGCCGGCCGGACGGTGCTGATCGGGGACGCGGCCCACGAGGTCAGTCCCATCGGAGGACAGGGCATGAACCTGGGCTGGCTGGATGCCGCGATGCTGGCGCCGATCGTGAAGGCGGCGGTGCGCGGCAGGGATGTGACGGGTTCCCTCAGGACTTTCGAACACACCCGGCTGAGGGCGGCAGCCCGGGCGGCGCGCCAGGCGGAAATCAACATGGCCCTGGGCAGGCCCCTGGCGGACGGCCTCTTGGCGGTGCGGAACCGGGCCATCGGGGGCATCGCTGCGGTTCCGGCGGTAAATTCACTGATCGCCCGCCGCTTCACGATGCACTAGCCGGCTCCCGTCGTCTGCCTCCCCACCCGGGCTCCGCCTGCCGATAGCCCGCGCCCCGGACTGGGCGGCGCCCAGGAATAGACTGTGCGCATGGACGGCCACCCTGTGAC
This sequence comes from Arthrobacter sp. 05T47, assembly GCF_056395825.1. Classification (NCBI taxonomy): domain Bacteria; kingdom Bacillati; phylum Actinomycetota; class Actinomycetes; order Micrococcales; family Micrococcaceae; genus Arthrobacter; species Arthrobacter sp. 05T47. Next base: position 34,546 of record NZ_JBFTKG010000014.1, read on the forward strand.
GCGCCAGTGCCGGATTCTGTTGCGGATCATGGCTGCCGTGACCGTGCTTGGGACCGCGGCGTCCTGCTCGGGCAACGGGTTCCCGGGCACAGGTTCCCCAACGCCGACGACGACGGTCACACCCACCGCCGCCGGGCCTGTCACCGCGGAAATCAGCCAGTTCCGCGACAACTATAGCAAGCAAATCATCGAAATCCAGCTCACGAACACCACCGGCAGCGCCCTGACGGTCCTGGGCGCGGAGCTGAGCAGCCCGCTATTCTCCGCCGCGATCGCCTGGCCGGCGCACTCCGGCGGGATCGTCCTCCCGCCCGGACAGACGAAGAGCCTGCCGGCACCGCTGCCCGCACCCGAATGCGGCAGCCCGGCCGCGACCACGGGGCCGCCAGGGACGAATGCTGCATCCGGCGGCGCACCGGGCACCGCGTTCGTCTCCCTCCGGCTGGCGCAGCCCCCAGACGGTGGCCCAGCCGGCACCACAACGCCGGCGGCAGACCCGTTCGGCGTCCTGGCCCGGAACAATGCCGAGATGTGCCTGACCGGTGCGGCCTCGGCCGTGGCCGCTATCCGGCTCGCTCCGGACCTTGAGGTCGCCGCGGGCGGGCGGACCGCCGTCGTGCGCCTGCTGGTGCAACCGCATGCCACCGATGCCGCCGATGCAGGCGGCGCTGAACTGGTGATCGACCGGATAGACGAAACCACCCTCCTCGCGGAAGCCACGCAGGCTCCATGGCCCCGCTCCTTGACGCTCCGCGCCGGCGGGCCGCCGCAGGAAGTGCGGCTCGGCATCCGGCCCGCCCGCTGCGACCCGCATGCCGTGGCCGAAGACAAGGTAGGCACCCTCCTGCCGCTGCGGGTCAGGGTGGCCGGCCGGGAGGGGGTCCTGAAAGTAGGCGCCGATGCCCAACTTCGAGGCCGGATCTACGACTTTGTTACAACGGCGTGCGGCCGCCAGTAGTGTGGGGGCATGTCCTATGACGCCAGGCCCACCGACTTCAGCGCCGCCCGGATTAGCGAAACGGTCCAGGAGATCCTCAGCGCGGGTATCCTTCCGCCGATTGTCCAGGCAGGGCATCCAGTGCTTCGGCACGTGGCGGCACCGTACGAGGGCCAGTTGACGGACGCCGAACTCGGTCACCTCATCGACCTCATGCGCAGCGTAATGCACAAGGCCCCCGGGGTTGGCCTGGCGGCACCGCAGCTGGGGATTCCGCTGCAGATCGCGGTCCTGGAGGACCAGTTCGACGTCGATGCCGAGGTAGCCGCAGTCCGTGGCCGGGAGCCGCTGCCGTTCTTCGCCATGGTGAACCCGAGCTATCGGATCCTTGGCCCCAAGTCTGTGGCGTTCTACGAAGGCTGCCTCTCCATTGGGGGCCTGCAGGCTGCGGTGATGCGGCCGGAATCGGTCCAGCTCGACTTCGCGGCGCCGGACGGCACGCCGATGCAGCGGTCCCTCTCCGGCTGGCAGGCACGGATTGTCCAGCATGAGACCGACCACCTGCACGGGGTCCTGTTCCTTGACCGGGCAGAGCTGCGCTCCATCAGCAGCAGTGCCGAATACTCCGCCCGCTGGGCGCAACCGGACATCAGCCGCGCCCGGCAGGAACTGGGGTTCCTGCCGGACCCGGCGGAGGACTAAGGCGGCTGACTGGGGCTGCCGACTAGGGCGGCCGACTAGGGCTGCGGTGCCGGATTCTCGGCGGATGGAAGGTAGCGTGCCCACCATTTCAGGATCTCGTCGAACCGCTGCTTCCGGTGGTGCGGGGTGCCGGAACGGGACAGCTCGTGGTTCTCGCCCGGGAAGACCAGGAACCCGGTCTCCACGCCCCGCTGCTTGAGGGCGGTGAAATACCGCTGCCCCTGCTCCACAGGGCACCGGAGATCCTCCTCGCTGTGGATCACCAGCGAGGGCGTCCGCACGTTGTCCACGCGGGCCATGGGGCTCTGGGCCGCCATTTGCTCCTCGGACCGGCCGGTGTATTCGCCGCCGAAGAACCAACCTATGTCAGAGGAACCGATGAAGCTCACAGGATCGAGGAAACCGCGCTCGACGATCGCCGCCCGGAAGCGGTGGTCGTGGCTGATGGTCCACGCCGTCAGGTAGCCGCCGTAGGATCCGCCCATGATGCCGACATTGGCGGCGTCCAGGTCCTCGAACTTCTCTAAGGCCCCGTCCAGGAAGGCGAGAACGTCCTGCATGTCCACCGTTCCCATCCGCTCCTTGATGGACCGTCCGTGCTCCTGGCCGTAGCCGGCCGAACCCCGCGGATTGCACATCAGTACCGCGTAGCCTGCGCCGGCGTAGACCTGGGCTTCGTCGAACAAGGCCCCGCTGAACTGGGCAAATGGGCCGCCGTGGATGTTCAGCAGCACCGGGTGCGGGCCCGGGCCCGCCGGCTTCACGAGCCAACCATGGACCGGGTACCCGTCAGCTGAGGGCAAGGTCAGTTCCTGCGGCTCGCAGATGCCCGCGACGCTCCGCAGCGGCGCGGAGAAGTCCGTCAGGCGCCGAACCCGCCCGCCGTCGAGCACGGCGAGGTCGCCTGCCGTGGTCGAATCGGTGAAACTGACCACCACGGACCCACCGCCGTCCGCAGCGCCGGTCACCACCCGGCTTCCCTCCAGGAGGACGGTGTGGCCGCCCGTAGCGCCGAACTCGTGCAGTTCCACGGTTCCTCGCGCATTGTTGAGGACCAGCGCGCCGGCGGGGCCGCGCAGCTCGATCCGGTTGCTGCCGGAGAGGTCAAGAGTCTCGACGTCGCTGAGCGCCGTGGCTTGTCCGCCGCCGGCCGGCATGGCGTACAGGGCGGTGTTCTGGCCAACGAAGTCCCGGCCGGATGGGCCCAGGTCCTGCGCGAGGAAGAACAGCCACTTCCCGTCCGCGGACTGGCGCACGGCACTGACGGTCTGAGGCCGGGCGTTGGCCGGCGTGATGGCCTGCGGCTGCCCTCCGCCGGCGGGAATCGCATAGATCAGGCTGACGAGGTCGGTGTCCTGGCCTTCATGGAGCGCCGCCGTGACGTAGATAGTGCCGCCGTCGGAGCTGAAGCTGGCGCCGTTGTGATCGGCTGGACCGGTGGTGAGCTGCTTGGCGCCCGGCAGGACGCGCCCGGCAGCCTCCGTGGGATCAGCCGCGGCGCCGAGTGCCTTCAGCGCGCGTCCGGCCGGGGCCACCTTCGGCTCGGCATCGAGCTGCGGTACTTCGAGGAGGAACAGGTGCAGGGGCTTGTCCGCGGTGTAGCCAAGACCGTTTATCCGGTACTTGAAATCGGTGATCAGCCGGGCGTCCTCGCTGCCCGCGCCCACGCCCTCGACGCTGCCGTACCGGCCCCCATCAGGGGTCCTGGCACTGAAGACAATGGTCCGGGAACCGGGTGACCAGGCGAAGGAGCTGACTCCCAGCGGGGCTGCCGTCAGCGGCTGCGGTTCGCCGCCGGTTGCCTCCACGACGTGCAGCTGCGGCTTGCCGCCGGGGGCCGCGCGCAGGAAGGCCAGCGCCTGCCCGTCCGGCGAAAAGTCAGGTGCCGTGTCCCGGAATCCGCGGGTCAATCGGCGGGGCCGTTGGGCAGAATCGTCGAAGTCCGGAGAGTCCAAGTCCGGGACCACGGGGACGGTCCAGAGCTGTCCCACGTAGGCGTCGGCGTCGAAGTCCGGCCGGATTACGGACACCACGGCGCGAGAGCCGTCAGGGTGCACGGCGGGGGCGGAGACGGAATTGAGCAGCGGAAGTTGTTCAGATTTCACGCTTGCGAGCCTAGCCCGTGGTGCGCGCACTGTGAAATACCTCACTCCCTGCGGTGCGGCGCGGACGCTCCAACCGTCCACCCGCGGTGTGTAGGGCCGGGCCGGGACCGCTCCCACGTGGCCCGGCGCGTATTCCCTGGCCCGCAGGGAGTACCGGATGCCCGCTTAGGATGAAGCTATGCCTCCCGCCCTCGAATTCCCCCTCCTGTGCCCGGTTTGCCGGAACGTTCTCCGGCCCGGCGGGGGCGCGGCCCGCACGCTCGTGTGCGAGGGCGGCCACAGTTTTGATGCCGCCAAGCAGGGCTACTTCAACTTCCTGGTCGGCAAGGGAACCGTGTTTGAAGCAGATTCAGCCGACATGGTGGCCGCTCGATTCGATTTCCTCTCCGCCGGGCACTATCGGCCCCTGGCCGAAGCCGTCGCACGGATGGCCGCGCCCGCCGTCATGGAGGCGACGTCCCGCCCCCCGGTGGTGCTGGACGCCGGAACGGGAACCGGCCACTACCTCAGGGCCCTGCTCGATCTGACGGCAGTGGATCGGCAGGACGGTGACTTGGCCGCGGCAATCGGCTTGGACATTTCGAAGTTCGCACTGCGCCGCGCCGCACGGATGAACGCGGAAGCCGTGAATTTGGTCGCGGATGTCTGGCAGCCGCTGCCCGTCGCGGATAACGCCGTCGACGTCGTCATGGTGGTCTTTGCGCCGCGCAACGCGCCCGAGTTCTCCCGGGTGCTCCGACCCGGCGGCCGGCTGGTGGTGGTCACGCCGCGGCCCGGCCATCTGGCCGAGATTGCCGGGCAGGCCGGGATGCTGGGGATCGAGCCGGGCAAGGACGAGCGTCTCGTGGCGTCCCTGGGCCAGCACTTCGCGCCCGTCGAATCCCGGGATCTGGACCTGCCGTTGTCCCTGAGCCCGCGTGATGTAGCCAACCTTGCGTTCATGGGGCCCGCAGGCCATCACCTGGACCGTGCCGCGCTCGGTGCCCTCGAGGCCGGCCTTCCGGAGCGGACCGCCGTCTCGGCACGCTTCCGGATCAGCGTTTTTGAACCCGTCGCGTGAACACTCCCGGGGTGCCGCGGAGCGGTTCAGGCCGCCCCTAGCCCACCAGGGCGGGGACTCCGGACGGAGAAATTGCCCCGGGAAATAACGACTTGGCCACTTTGGCCATGAATTTCCGCCTGCCGGTCCCAGCCCTCTGCCTTCCGCATAGGATGGAAATACAGTACTGGGGGGCTGTGCCTTCAGCTCCCGGAACTCAAGGGGGAATTGATGTCTGTATGGCTGGTCGAGAATTGGTGGGCGCTGTGGCTCGCCCTGTTTCTCCTGTTTGCCGTGGTCGAGATGCTCACCCTGGACCTGTTTTTCATCATGCTCGGCGGCGGCGCTCTCGCCGGATTAGTAGCGGACTTCGCGGGGGCCGATCTGTGGCTTCAAATTATTGCCTTCTGCGTGGCATCCCTGCTGATGATCGGCTTTGTCCGGCCGGTGGCACTTAAACACCTCCATCGAGGCCCTGCAGATCAACGCACGAACATTGAGCGACTCATCGGCGAATCCGCCGTCGTCATGGAGGCGGTGAGCGAAAGCGGCGGGCTCGTCAAAATTGGCGGGGACGTTTGGAGCGCGCGGTCCGAATCAGGAGTCCTGGCACCCGGCCAACAGGCGGTGGTCAGCGCCATCGACGGTGCCACTGCCATCGTGGCGCCGCAGCCGGAATCGGCCATCCAATAGGGGACGCCAGTTCTGCGGTCACCTGCAGGCAGCAGGCCGCGGATCTGCAAGGCGCGGGACCAAAATCAAACAACTGGGGAATAGGTGAAGTATGAATATCGCAGTCGCGATTGTGCTGCTGGTACTAATTGTGTTCGTAATTATTGTGCTGGTCCGGTCGGTCCGGATCATTCCACAGGCCCGGGCCGGCGTCGTTGAACGGCTGGGCAAATACCAACGCACCCTGAATCCCGGCCTTACCCTGCTGATTCCGTTTGTGGACCGCCTGCTGCCATTGCTGGACTTGCGTGAGCAAGTGGTTTCTTTCCCGCCGCAGCCCGTCATCACCGAGGACAACCTGGTTGTTTCGATCGACACCGTGGTCTATTTCCAGGTCACTGACGCCCGGGCCGCGACCTACGAGATCGCCAACTACATCCAGGCCGTGGAGCAGCTCACCACCACCACCCTGCGCAACGTGGTCGGCGGACTCAACCTCGAGGAAGCGTTGACGTCCCGCGACCAGATCAACGGCCAGCTCCGCGGAGTCCTGGACGARGCGACCGGACGSTGGGGCATCCGCGTCTCCCGGGTGGAGCTCAAGGCGATCGATCCGCCCCACTCGATCCAGGATTCGATGGAGAAGCAGATGCGGGCCGAGCGTGACCGCCGCGCCGCTATCCTGACCGCGGAAGGAACCAAGCAGTCTGCAATCCTCACCGCCGAAGGCCAGCGCCAGTCCTCCATCCTGAAAGCCGAAGGCGACGCCAAAGCMGCAATCCTGAGGGCAGACGGCGAGGCGCAGGCCATCCAGAAGGTCTTCGACGCGATCCACAAGGGCAACCCGGACCAGAAACTGCTGGCTTACCAGTACCTGCAGACCCTCCCGAAGATCGCCGAAGGCAGCTCGAACAAGCTGTGGATTGTTCCGAGCGAGATCGGCGAGGCACTCAAGGGGATAGGCAGCGTCTTGGGCGGCGTCCCGGCCCAGGCGCAGGAGCCGTCGACGCCGGAGGCTGCTCCGCAGCCAGCGCCCGCCGCGGCTGATGGCCAAGTAAGCCGGTCCTAGCCCCCGCACCTGTCGGCCCCCGCAGCCCCGCCTTTCCGGCGCGGTTGCGGGGGCCAATCAGCTTAAGGCCTGATTGGCCGGGTACAGCCTACGCAGTTCGCGCTGCATGGGTACTCGCTTTACCTCACCCACACCACTCCCGTATACTTGAATATTTGTCCGGTCCGTTCAGTCGTCCGGAACAAATACGCTCCGCACAGCGTTGATTCCAATGACGTTCCAAACAGTTTTGTTCACTGGTGACTGTCATTTGGCCGGGCCACACGGGCCAGGCACGGTACAGCGCTGTGCAACCAGAAGTCCGGCGCCCGACGGTCCCCGGACAACGCAGGGCTTGACCCTGCGAACCGAATAGAGGGAGAAAAGATGAGCGATCGCAGCCTGCGGGGTATGCGCCTTGGCGCACAGAGCATGGAGACCGAATCCGGCGTCGAACCGGCTCCGCGCCAGCGGGTTGAATACCGTTGCGAGGACGGCGAGCAGGTGTTCGTGACGTTCTCCTCGGAAGCCGAAATCCCCCCGGTCTGGGTTTCTAAGACGGGCAAGGAAGCCTTGCTGGTGGACGGCGAACGCCCCGTAAACAGCAACGAAAAGGCAGTGCGCACGCACTGGGACATGCTGCTGGAGCGCCGCACGCTTCCCGAGCTTGAGCAGATCCTCGAAGACCGCCTCACGATCCTGCGCGAACGCCGCGGCGAACGCCGCTCAGCCTAGAGCCCGGCACACACGCTACGGGAAGGGCCGGGCCCGCAWCAGTTGATTGATGCGGGCCCGGCCCTTTTCTGTGGCAATTGCCTTGCGTGCTTTGCGCGCCTTAGGTGCCTTGCGGGACGGGAGCCGTCCGCGCTGCCGGTGGTCCTACTTGCCGTCCTGCTTGCCGCGCAGCTTGTTCCAGCGGGCGGTCAGTCCCCATTTGGTGACGTTGATCATGGCTTCGACCACTATGTTGCCGCTCATCTTCGAAGCGCCGAGTTCGCGCTCGACGAAGGTGATGGGGCGCTCCACGATCGTCAGCCCGAGCTTGGCCACGCGCCAGGCCAGGTCCACCTGGAAGCCGTAGCCCACCGAGTCCACCGCATCCAGGTTTAGCTTCTCCAGAGTGGTCCGGCGGAACGCGCGGAAACCACCGGTCACGTCCTTGATTTTCACGCCCAGCATGATCCGGGCATAGGTGCTGCCGACCCGGCTGATGGCCTGCCGGTAGATGGGCCAGTTGACCACACTGCCGCCGGGCACCCAGCGCGACCCCATGGCGAGGTCTGCGCCTTGCTCCACGGCCTCAATCAGCTGGGGCAGCTGTTCGGGCTGGTGCGAGCCGTCGGCGTCCATCTCCACGAGGATGTCGTAGCCGGCGTCCAGGCCCCACTTAAAGCCCGCGATGTACGCGGCTCCGAGCCCGGCCTTTCCAGCGCGGTGCAGGACGTGGACCTGGCCGTCTTCGGCGGCCATGCGGTCTGCCAGCTGCCCCGTGCCGTCGGGGCTGTTGTCGTCGACAACCAGCACGTCGGACGCGGGCACGGCTGTGCGCAGGCGACCGAGGGTCTTGGGCAACGATTCCAGCTCGTTATAGGTGGGGATGATGGTGAGGACACGCACAGCGAGGCCTTTCCTTGAAGGGAGCGGTCGGTGCGCCGAAAGACGATCGTTCGGGAAATTCAGGCGCAACTTCCCATTATAGGGAGTTGTGCGCGCATGACAGGCCCGCATCATCGCCCGGGCAGGTCCACCCGCTTCGGGCCAGTTCCGTCAGGCCTGAAAATTGCGGCGCCGGAACCGTTTTCTGCTGCGAAGTAGACCCGCCCCCTGGGGGTGCCCGTGGTCATGACCAGTATAAGTTCCCGCGGGTGCGGCAACCTGGAATGGACCGGGGACTGCCGGAGCCTACGCCATACGCAAGCCGCCGTTGCCCCTCAATGCTACGGGGGCGGCCCGATCTGTCAACCGAGTCGTGACCTGCCCTTATGTCCGTCGTTCCAGTTCAGGGCAGAGCGGCGCGGGGGAATGTTTCGGCTCCGCAGGCTTGATGACGGGCCTTGATGACGGGCTTTAGTAACAGGGGCCCGACGGCGGCCGCCCGCTTCGGGTGCCCAGTTTAGGAGAACGGCTCAGGCGCCGAGGGTGCCACTGGCGTAGAGCCGCTGGCCGTCTCGTACGGTCAGGAGGCAGACAGGGTCGCTTCCGGTGTCCAGCGCAGGCAGGAGCGGCGTCCGGGCGCGCGGGTCGGTGCTCCAGGACTGCACCCTTCCGTCGGAGACCTGGACCATGAGTTCCTCGACTTCCCAGACCGCGAAGCTGGCCGGAGCCCCCGGCACCAGTTGTCCGGCCATCGGGTTGGGGTAGCGGGCAGCCCGCCAGCCGGCGCGGGTGTGGCCAAGGAACGCTGCCCGGGCGGAGATCTGCTCCGCAGGGTTGGTGTGCTGCAGGCAGGCCCTCACACTGGACCACGGCCGCAGCGGCGTCACCGGGCTGTCGCTGCCGAAGCAGATCGGCACACCGGCTGAGTAGAAGCTTGCAAAGGGGTTCATTCCCAGCTGCCGGGAACCCAGGCGCTGCTGGTACAGGCTGTTCTCACCGCCCCACAGTGCGTCGAAGACCGGCTGGGCGCTGACGGTAATCGAATAGCGTGCGAGCCGGCTGATGGCCGCAGGGTCGGCGAGTTCGACGTGCTCGAAACGGTGCCCTGCGGCGCGGACGCGCTGCTCACCTACCTCGGCGGCAGCCAGGTCGAGGGCGTCCAGGGCCGCGTCCAGGCCGGCGTCGCCGATCACGTGGAAGCCTGCCTGGATCCCCAGGAGCGAGCACGCCGCAAGGTGGGCCGCTGCGTCGGCGACGGAGAGGTACTGGCTGCCACGCTCTCCGGGGGCGTCGGCGTAGTCCGCGCGGAGGGACGCGGTTCGTGAGCCGATGGAGCCGTCGATGTTGAGGTCGCCGGCCAGGCCCAGGACCGCGATACCCAGTCCGTCCAGGATGGAGCGGGCATGTTCCTCGGATGTGGCGAGCTCGCCCCAGTACGGCAGGATCTCCGGCACCGCCATGCCGGCCGCGTTGTCTGCATGGTTCTCCCCGCCGGGGGTGGTGTTCCAGGCCGAGGCGACCTGCAAGTCCTCGATGCTCCCGATGTGCGGGGCGGCCATTTCGGCGAGGGCAACGTACCCGTTGGCGGCCGCCTCTGTGAGGGCCTGCTGCTGGTAGGCGCGCAGGGCGGCCGTCGGGAGTTGGCGGGCCGCCAGGCGGGCGGCGGTGTGCGCCCCGCGCTTGACCTGGCCGCCGCCGCCGTCGCCGTCGAGGCCGTCCAGCCTCGCAGCCGCCGCCAGAGAGCTGGACACGAGGGCCGAGTGGACATCCACGCGCGACAGATAGACCTGGCGGCCGCCGGCCGCGCGTTCGATTTCCTCCCGGGAGGGCAGGGTGGGATCGGCCCACGTGGTTTCGTCCCAGCCGTGGCCCAGGACGGTACCGGATACGGAGGCGGAGGCGGAGGCGCTGGAAGCCGCAACAGCATCGAGCAGTTCGGCGGCCGAGCGCACGCCCGCCAGCTGGAGCCCGTCCAGCGCGATTCCTGTTTCCGTCAGGTGGGCGTGGGAATCGACGAAACCCGGTGCCAGGAGCGCGCCCTGCAGATCGATGATCTCCATGCTGGAGTCCGCGATGGAGGACGCAGCCTGCTCGGACCCGACCCAGGCCACGGTGTCGCCGTCGACCAGCATGGCGGTGGCAAAGGGATCGGCCGCTGTGTAGACGGAGCCATTGCGGTACAGCGTGACGTTGCGGGCGGCGGCCGGCGAATCGGTCATGGGGCGGGCACTCCTTGTAGCTGGTGGCCGGCCCAACGCCGGCGCGATCGAAAATTCGGCAAACTCAATAAGGCGCAAAAAACACGGAAAGCTCACAAAACGCAGTCGAGGCCCCGGGCGCGGCCCCACTGCTGCGGCCCTAGGCCACGGAGGAATAGGCGACGACGCCGCGTTTGATCAGTTTGATGGCCTCCGAGCAGAGCCGGACAATCCGGGGGTCTAGGTTCGGGATGTCGGCGAGCTGGTCCAGCAGGTCAATGACCTGTTTGACCCAGCGGACAAAGTCTCCCGCCGCCAGGTCGGTGCCGCTGAGCACGTCCTGGAGGTGCCGGCCCTTGGCCCATTTGAAGATCGGCCAGACGAGGCCAAGCTCGGGCTCGCCGGTGAGCGGCAGCTTGTTGGCCTCCTCGACGTCCTCCAGGGCAGACCATTCGTGCACCACGGTATCCACCGCGGATTCCAGCGACACGCTGGGCATCTTGGGCCGAAGCCCACGGTCCTCCCGTTTGGCCTGGTAGACCAGCACGCTGGCCAGCGCGGCGATTTCGGCGGCGTCGAGGTCGTTGAACGCACCCATTCGCAGGGACTGCGAAATCAGCAGGTCCTTTTCGCCGTAGATCCGGCGCAGCCGTTGCCCGTCTGCACTGATGGAGAGCGCACCGGTGTCCGAGGTCTCCAGGTAGCCGTAGCCGGTCAGGACGCCGCACACGCGGTCGAACGTCTTGGCGATGGTGTTGGTCCGGCCCTGGATCTGACGGATCAGCCCGTCCGTTTCCTGGCGCAGTTTCCACCAGCGCTCGGACCACCGGGCATGGTCCTCGCGTTCGCTGCAGCCGTGGCACGGGTGGGCGCGGAGCTCCCGGCGCAGCTCGGCGATCCGCTTCTCCTGGTTGGGCGCGGCGGAGGCCCGGCCGAAGTCGTCGTCGCGGCGCGGGGGCGCGGGCGGCCGGTGCTCGCGGATGGCGTTGCGCACCGAGGACGCCAGGTCACGCCGTGATTTGGGCACTTTGGCGTTAAACGACTTGGGAATCCTGATCCGCGTGATCGGCGACAACGGACCCTCCACGTCGTGCAGGCCGATCCGGCGCAGCTGGTTGTCCAGGGTCATCACGGCGGGGCGSGGTTCCCGGGACTCGTGGTCGGAACTGAGCACCACCGCGAGGCCTGGTGATTTGCCGGCGGGGACGTCCACCACGTCCCCTGGAAGCAGCCGGCTCAGGGAGTCCTCGGTGAGGGACTTCCTGGCCCGGGAGGTGCTCCGGGAGGCGGTCGTCTCGGCGTCGCCTAGCGCCCGCCGCAGCCGCGCGTATTCGGTGAAGTCGCCCAGATGGCAGGTCATYGCCTTGCTGAATCCGGCGATCGATTCYTCCCGGCTCCGGACCTGACGGGCCAGCCCAACCACGGAACGGTCCGCCTGGAACTGGGCAAAGGAGGATTCGAGGATCTCCCGCGCWCGRGGYCGGCCGAAYTGCGCCAGGAGGTTGATCGACATGTTGTATGTGGGCCGGAAGCTGGAGTTCAGCGGGTAGGTCCGTCKTGAGGCGAGGCCCGCGACGGCRGCCGGATCCGTGCCCGGYTGCCACAGGACGACGGCGTGGCCCTCGACGTCGATTCCGCGGCGKCCGGCGCGGCCCGTCAGCTGGGTGTACTCCCCCGCCGTGATGTTGACGTGCGCCTCGCCGTTGAACTTGTCCAGCTTTTCCAGCACGACGCAGCGGGCCGGCATGTTCACGCCCAAGGCGAGSGTYTCGGTGGCGAAGACGGCCTTGACCAGTCCGTCGACRAACAGCTTTTCCACGACTTCCTTGAACGTGGGCAGCATGCCGGCGTGATGCGCCGCGAGKCCGCGCATCAGGCCGTCCCGCCAGCTCCAGAAGCCGAGGACGTCGAGGTCGTCAGAGGGGATGTCCTGGGCGGCTTCGTCGACGCGCTGGGCGATGAGMAGTTGTTCCKSCTCGGTGGTCAGCCACAGTCCGGCCGCGACGCACTGGGCAACGGCGGCATCGCAGCCGGCCCGGGAGAAGATGAASGTGATGGCCGGCAGGAGGTCCTGCCGGTCCAGGCTGGCGATGACCTGCGGCCGGCTGGCCTTCCGCACCGGGCTGCGCTGGGCACTTTGGGGTTCGTCGCGCTGGCTGCGCTGATTCCGGCGCTGGCTGCGGCCGCCGTGGCCGAAGCGGCCACGGAAATTCATCTGGCTCTCGGCCCGTGCCATGGACAGCAGTTCCGGGTTGACCTCGAACCCGGCCCGGCCGGGCAACTCCGCAGTGACGGCGGGCTKCGTTGAGGCGRTCAGCGACGCCGTGGTCGCCGWCKCCTGGGCGGCGCCGGCCTCRCTTCCTTCKACCTCGCCGGCGGGGGCRATTTCGTCAAAGCTGGTGTCGCCGGCAAACAGGTCCACGATCTTCCGGCCCACCATGACGTGCTGCCACAGGGGCACCGGGCGGTGTTCGGAGACRATCACGTCGGTCTGCCCGCGGACGGTGTCCAGCCACGCACCGAACTCCTCGGCGTTGGACACCGTSGCGCTCAGCGAGGCCACCTGGACCTCGCTGGGAAGGTGGATGATGACTTCCTCCCACACCGCGCCGCGGAATCTGTCGGCGAGGTAGTGGACCTCGTCCATGACCACGAAGCCGAGGTCATCAAGGGTGTCCGAATCCGCGTAGAGCATGTTGCGGAGTACCTCGGTGGTCATGACCACCACCGGGGCGTCGCCGTTGATGCTGGTATCGCCGGTGAGCAGGCCCACCTGGGCGGCGCCGTACTTGGCGGCCAGCTCGGAGTATTTCTGGTTGCTCAGCGCCTTGATGGGTGTGGTGTAGAACGCCTTGAGCCCGCGCTGGAGTGCCAGATAGATGGCGAACTCCCCCACGATCGTTTTCCCTGCCCCGGTAGGGGCGGCCACCAGGACGCCGCGCCCGGCCTGCAGGGACAGGCAGGCTTCACGCTGGAAGTCATCGAGCTCGAATTCGAGCGTCCGGATGAATCCGCCCAGATAGGTCTTGGCTTCGGCGGCCCGCTCGACGCTGGCGCGGTAACGTTCGGACGGTGATTCCGGCCCGGGGTGTGACGACATGCTTCCAGCCTAATGCGCGAAAGGCTAGAGATTCTCCAGCTCGGAGCYGGGGGTGGCGTGGTCGGCCGTGGCTTCSGTCTCGGCGTCGCGCTTGACGGCACGCCGTTCGCGCCGGCGGTCGTTGAGCAGGCAGAGCCCGATCGCGGCGAAGAACAGCGCCAGCATGGGGCCGGCCAGGTAGAACATGCTCATGGCGTCGGCGCCGGGSGCGGCCATCGCGGCGAACAGGCACACCAGGAACACCGTGATCCGCCAGCTCTTGAGAAGCTGCTGGCCCTTGATCAGGCCGGCCAGGTTCAGCCCGAACAGGACCACCGGGAGGAGGAAAGCGATGCCGAAGGCCAGCAGCAGCCGCAGGACGAAGGACAGGTACACCTGGGCGCTGATGAAGTTGGAGCCGCCCGACGGGGTGAAGTCGGTCAGGACGCGCACGGCGTTGGGCAGCACGAGCCAGGCCAGCAGGACRCCGCCGAGGAACAGCGGCACGGCAGCTGCCACGAAGGACAAGGCAAGGCGCCGTTCCTTCTTGTGCAGCCCGGGCACAATGAAGGCCCACAGCTGGTAGAGCCACACCGGGCTGGCGATGATCAGGCCAAGGAACACGGACACCTGGATCATCAGGTCGAAGGAGCTCGCGACGCCGTCAAAGTTCAGGGTGGCCTGGCGGCCCTCGTGCGTGTTCAGGTCGCGGATGGGCTTGATCAGCGCCGACAGCATCGGCTGGTAGACAAAGAAACCCACCACTGTCCCGAGGACGACGGCGATTGCCGCCTTGAAGAGCCGGTTGCGCAGCTCTTTCAGGTGGTCGAGGAGCGCCATCCTCCCCTCGGGGTTCGATCGACGGCTCATGGTTACTGCCATGCGGTCTTAGGCGCGGGTCGACGGCGGAACGTCGGTTCCGTCGCCCGTGCGGCTTTCCGGAGCGCCGGCCTGCGGGTGGTTGATGACCCGGCCTTCGACCGGCTCGGAGCCATCCTTGGCGTCGGAGGAGCCGTCYTTCTTCATTTCACGGACTTCCGACTTGAAAATGCGCATCGACTGGCCCAGGCTGCGGGCCATGCCCGGCAGCTTCGGCGCAGCGAACAGCACCAATGCCAGAACGATGATGATGATGAGATGCCAGCCTTCAAGCCTCATGTGGGGAGGTCCTTTCGTTTGAATACATCCTATGTCTAACGCGTTTCGATGTCGCGCAGTGCCTGGGGTTGCCCGCGGTCCTTCTTGCGCTGGATGCGGCGCAACCGGCGGGCGTTCTGCCGGGWGAACTTGGAYGCGTGGTAATCATGACGCATCCGGGCRGGCGAGGCAAAAACGGCGCTCCCGGGTTCGGGCCGGGGGGCTGCGTCCGCGCCGCCCGGTGCGTCGGCGTCGGCCGCTGTGTGCCCCGATCCGGGGTCCGCAAATGAGGGCACCTGGGAAAAGCGKTCCGCGGCTTCASTCAGTTCTTCAAGCGTCGTCGTGGCCTGCCGGTACAGCCGCARGCCGAGCACGCCGAAGAACAGCAGCGAAAGCGCGACGAGCGCTATCCAAATCACGATCCAGGACCACCAAGGCATGCGGATCAGTCTATCGGGCGATCGGAGGAGTCTTCGTATTGCGTCAGGGCCGCGGCGAGCCACTCCCGGGACGCCTCTGCGACGGCSCCCGGCTGCAGGATCCGCACCATCCCGCCGTGCTGGGCCACGAACATCGGCAGCCAGTCGGTGCTGCCGAACCGGATTTCGGCGAGGAGGCCGCCGCCGGGCAGGGCCGCGGTCCGCTCGGCGTAATAGTCGTCGGCGAGTCCGGTGCCACGGGGCGCAAGCTCCACGACCACCACCGTGTCGTCGTCGTTCGGGGTGAAMAGTTTCACCGGGAAGCTGTCCGCCGGCTTTGCCGTGGCTGCCACGGGCCGGCCGTTGGGCGCCATGGCTTCGATCCGGTCCAGCCGGAAGTTGCGCAGGCCGTTGGCKGAGTGGCAGTACGCCTCGAGGTACCACGTGTTGTCCAGCGAATACAGCCGCAAGGGGTCCACRTCGCGTTCGGACACGGCGTCGCGCTGCGGCGAGAAATACYTCAGGTGCAGCTGCGCGCCGGACTCGATGGCCGCGCGGGCGGTTTCGAGCGTCTCGGTGTTGCCCGGGGCCACCTCGGGCCCGGAGAGCGCGGCCGCYTTGAGCCCCTCCTCCCCCGCCGCGGCCATGAGCTTGAGCGTCACGGATTCCAGCGCGCCGCCTTCGGCGATCTCGGGCAAGCCGTTGAGGGTCTCCAGGCCGGTCAGGAGGGCGCAGGCCTCGTCCACCGTGAACCGGACGGGGCGGGTCAGGTCCAGGTCCTGGGTGATGAACACGTGGTCATCGTCCCACTGAATGTCCAGCAGATCGTCGGGGTAGCCTTCCGGCAGGCCCGAGCAGATCAGGATCCGCAGGTCGTCCTCGAGCGCCTTGCGGGTGATCCCAAACCGGGCGGCCACCTCGCTGATGTGCAGTCCCTGGTTGTGGACCAGRAAGGGCACCAGCTGCAGCATCCGCTTGAGCTGATCCTCGGAGGTCCGCTTGCGGGGCCGGCCGGCGCGCCCGGCYTCCGGGAACGCCACCTCGGGCGCCGGCCGGGCAACGAACGCGGCGGCGGCGCTGAGGCGGCGGTGGACGGCKGYGGCAACGTCGGGCGGCGAAATCACGGTGACCCGGGGACCGTAGGARGCCAGCTCCTCGCCGAGGGTCTCGGCGTCGCGGAAGGTCACCGYGAGYCGGTCCGTGCCGGCCGCGCGCCGCCRTCCCCCGGATCGGAGTCCTCCGRGCCGGTKTCCCYCGGATCCGGGCTCCCCGGGKTCCTGTGCCGGGTCCGTGACCGGCAGGGCGCGTTTGCGSAGTCCCAGGAGCCGTCCTTSCTCGACGTCGACGACGGCGGTCTGCACGGGCAATTCGGCCAGAGCGGCCAGTTCGGCGCGGACGTTGAAGCCGGCGGGAGGCGGCGTGAAGCTCTCCTTGTCCAGAACYGTCACGGCGGACGTCAGKCGGGACAGCCGGAAGAACCGTTTGTCCGACCGGTCCCGGTCGTGGCCCACGAGGTACCACTGGCCGAAGCGGCTGCCCAGGCCCCAGGGCTCCACCAGTCGTTCCTGCTCCTCGCCCGTGCTGCCRGCGAGRTAGCTGAACCTGACCGGGTGCTGGGCGTGCATCGCGGCGACCAGGTCTTCGAAGGCCTGGCCTGCGGGGCGGATGCGCGGCTGGACTCCGGTGGGAAGTTCGGCGTCGGGCAGGCCGCCGGCGGCCTGCAGTTTGCGGACCGCGTCCACGGCGGCGGAGCCGAGGGCGGCGTGCTCCCAGAGCTGCGCTGCGAGGATGAGGACGGTGCATTCCTCGGGCGTGAGGCTGACGTCGGGCAGCCGGTTCGATTCYTTGCCGATCCGGTAGCGGGTGGTCGCCGGGTCGTCGGAGCCCCAGCCCGTGTCCGTGACGGTTTCGACGTCGAACCCGAACTGGCGCARCTCGCCYTTGTCCCGYTCGAACATSCGSCCGAAGGCCACGTCCGTGCTCGTCGTGTCGTGGTAGACCTTTTCRCGCAGCTCGCTGCGGCGCAGGCCGTACTTGGTATTGAGCAGGGCGATGAGCAGGTTCAGGAGGCGTTCTGTACGTGAGGCGGACACCTCGCAAGGGTACTAAAGCCCGTCCCGGAAAATGACGAAAGCGCGGTAACAGCCGGAAGAACTTTTCCGATTGTTACCGCGCTTTGCGCCGTGTGCGCCTGATTCAGCGGGCTGAATCAGRCGACGGGTTTATCCCGCGTAGCTGGCGTCCGTGCTTAGCGGACGGCGACGAGGTCCACGACGAAGATCAGGGCCTCGTTGGGGCCGATTGCTCCGCCGGCGCCACGGGAGCCGTAGGCGAGCTCAGACGGGATCTCCAGGCGGCGGYGGCCGCCGACCTTCATGCCCAGCAGGCCCTGGTCCCAGCCTTGGATGACCTGGCCGACGCCGACCCGGAAGTCCAGCGGCGCGCCGCGGCCCCAGGAGGCGTCGAATTCTTCRCCGGTGGACCAGGCAACGCCCACGTAGTGGGTGGAAACGGTGTCTCCGGGCTTGGCCTCGGCGCCGTCCCCTTCGATCAGGTCGGTGATGACCAGTTCGGTGGGGACGTCTCCTTCGGGGAAGTCAATTTCGGGCTTTTCGCGGTCGAGGTTGCGCTGTCCAAATGACATGGGTGCTCCTTTGGGGGTGACGTGTTGTGGATGCGGTGGATTACTTGACGCCGAGGATGTCGACGACGAAGACGAGGTCGCCCTTGGCGTCGCCTTGGCCCTGATCACCGTAGGCGAGGTCCTTCGGGACCACCAAAAGGACGCGGGAGCCGACCGTCTTGCCGGTCAGGCCCTGGGTCCAGCCCTTGATGACGCCGGTCAGCGGGAAGGTGGCTTTCTTGCCACTGTCGAAGCTGGAATCGAAGACCTTGCCGGTGGCGAGGGCGACGCCGACGTAGTTCACGGTGATGGTGTCGGTCTCCTTGAGGGCCTGGCCCTTGCCCTTGATGAGGTCCTGCGAGACSAGCGCGGTGGGAGCCTTGACGCCSGCCACGGAGATYTCCGGAATGCCCTTGTCGTTTTCCTTGACGGTCGGCAGCCCGGCCGGCGGGGTGACGGCGTCGCCTTCAGGCTTGTCCAGGACCGGCGGAGCGTCCTTGGCGGAGAGCACCTTGACGATCAGGAGCTGGGTCGGCTTGGCCTCGGTACCCTCGGCTGCGGCCTGGCCGGGGACGGCCAGGGCAAGGTGGGAGCCAATCTTGGCGCCTACGAACGCGTTGTAGATCACGGGGCTGCTGCTCTTGAGCTCGTCGTTCAGCTCCAGCGGCTCGGGATCGTTCGGGAACGTGTCTTCGAGGGTGCTGCCGTCCTTGCCGTTGAAGGCGACGATCGAGATGTTGGCGATCTGGTTGGCCTTGACCCGGTCGCCGCTGCCTTCGGTGACCACCTTGACGGTGGGTTCCTTGACATCGAGCGGTTTGGTGAATTCGACACCGGGGGCCTTCTTGTCACCGTTCTCCGTCAATTTGACCGAGTCCAGCTTCGCGGTCTCACCCGCGGACTGGCTGGTGGGTTCCGGAGCCGGGGGCGCTTCGCCGCCGCCGCAGGCGGTCAGCAGCAGCAGTCCGGGAAGAAGAATTGCTAGTAGTCGGCGCACTTGGAAACTTTCGTCGAGGCAGGGTGGACTCAGTGCCGTTCGGTTTCCCGCGGCAAAGAAAGCGGCGGCCGCCAGGCGGCCCTACCTCAGAATAACGTGCGAAGCTGAGTATCAGCCCATCGAGTCCAGCAGCGCATCCACCCGGTCATCGACGCTCCGGAACGGATCCTTGCACAGGATGGTCTGGTGGGCGCGGTCGTTCAGCTTCAAATGGACCCAGTCCACCGTGTAGTCGCGGCCGAGCTCCTGGGCACGCCGGACGAAGTCGCCGCGGAGTTTGGCCCGGGTGGTCTGCGGCGGGGCATCCACMGCATCCTTGACYGCCGTGTCRTCCACWATCCTGCGGACGGCCCCGCGCGCCTGGAGCAGGTAGAACAGTCCGCGGCCGCGGGAAATGTCATGGTACGTCAGGTCCAGCTGCGCGATCCGGGGCGCGTCCAGCCCCAGCCCGTRCCGTTCCCGGTAGTTGTCCATGAGCTTCTTCTTGATCGCCCAGTCCACTTCTGTGTCGATGGTGCTCGTGTCGCCGCTTTCGATGGCGTCCAGCGTCCGCTCCCAAAGGTCCAGGATCAGCGGCACGTGTGCGTTGTGYGCGCCGTGCTCGGCCACGAACGCCRYGACCTTGCCCAGGTACTCGCGCTGGATTTCCAGGGCGGTGAGCTGCCGGCCGTTGGCGAGCCGGACCAGTGCCCGGCCGCTKAGGTCGTGGGAGATTTCCCGGATGCTCCGGATCGGGTTCTCCATGCGCATGTCGCGCATGATCACCCCGGCCTCGATCATCCGCAGGATCAGGTCCACCGTRCCGACCTTGAGCAGGGCCGTTGATTCGGACATGTTGGAGTCGCCCACGATCACGTGCAGGCGGCGGTAGAACTCGGCGTCGGCGTGCGGCTCGTCCCGGGTGTTGATGATGGGCCGGGAACGGGTGGTGGCGGAGGAGACGCCCTCCCAGATGTGGTCGGCCCGCTGGGAGAAGGCGAAGGTGGCCCCGTGCGGGGTCTTCAGGATCTTGCCGGCCCCGGCGATCAGCTGCCGGGTCACGAGGAACGGGATCAGGATCTCCGCGAGCCGGGAAAATTCGCCGCGGCGCGGGATGAGGTAGTTTTCGTGGCTRCCGTAGGAGTTCCCGGCCGAGTCCGTGTTGTTCTTGAACAGGTAGACGGTGCCGTTGAACCCCTCGGCCGCCAGCCGCTCCTGGGCTTCGTCCACGAGGTCGCAGAGGATCAGTTCGCCGGCACGGTCATGCGCGATCAGCTGGGCGAGGTCGTCGCACTCGGCAGTGGCGTACTCCGGGTGGGACCCGACGTCCAGGTAGAGGCGCGAACCGTTGGTCAGGAACACGTTGGAGGACCGTCCCCAGCTGACCACCTTGCGGAAGAGGTAGCGGGCTACTTCYTCGGGCGCGAGCGGCCGGGACTCCGGACTTGAATAGGAAATTCCGAATTCGGTTTCGATGCCGAATATGCGCTTGTCCATCTCACTTCTCCTCAGCCAGCAATGCCACGATGTCCGGGTCCTCGAGCCGGCGGAATGCCCGCCGGGTGCCGCGTCCGCTCTCCGAGGCCCGGTCCAGTACCGCGACTTCCAGCGCGGACGCCGGCAGCGTGGTTGTTTCCTTGTCCGCCACGAGTCCGGCGAGGGCCAGCCGGATGGCGCCCGCGAAGTCCAGTTCGCCCTGCCAGCCCGCCGCGACTGCTTCGGAAACCTTGTCCGCCTGGCCGCCCATCACAATGAAGCCCTGTTCATCGGCGATGGARCCGTCAAAGGTCAGCCGGTACAGGTGATCCGCCTCCTGRGTCTGGGCGACCTCGGCCACGGCCAGTTCCACCTCGAAGGGTTTCTGTTCGGCCGTAAACACMGCGCCGAGGCTCTGCGCGTATACGCTCGCGAGGCCGCGGGCCGTGACGTCCTCCCGGTCGTAGGAGTAGCCGCGGACRTCGGCRTAGCGCACCCCGGCCTGGCGSAGGCTTTCGAACTCGTTGTACTTGCCGACGGCGGCGAACGCGATCTTGTCGTAGATCTCGCCGATCTTGTGCAGCGACGGAGACGGGTTCTCGGCCACGAGGGCAATCCCGTCCCTGCAGCTGATGACGACCACCGAGCGTCCGCGGGCGATGCCCTTCCGTGCGAAATCCGCACGGTCCTTCATCAGCTGTTCGGGCGATACATAGAACTGCTGGGTCATTTCAGGCCTCCCGCTGGGCGACGGCCCGGGATTCGATGATGCGGCCGGCGACGGCGGCGAGATCMCGCTCCGGGACGCGGAAGGCGCCTGATCGGTTCACGATGTACACCACCGGCCATAGTTGCCGGACCGGATCGGGCCCGCCCGTGGCGGAGTCGTCGTCGGCGGCGTCGTACAGGGCCTCGACGGCGACCGCCACGGCGTCCTGTTCCGAAAGGCCGGGGCGCCAGAGTTTCTTCAGCGCGCCGCGGGCGAACATCGAGCCGGAGCCCACGGCGTGGTGCTCCTGCTCCTCGTAGCGGCCGCCCGTCACGTCRTAGGAGAAGAGCCTGCCAAAGCCCGCGGGCCGGTCGAATCCGGCGAACAASGGGACGACMGCGAGGCCYTGCATGGCCATGGGCAGGTTGCCGCGCACCATGGCGCCGAGCCGGTTTGCCTTGCCGTCCAGGCTGAGCAGCGTGCCCTCGATCTTCTCGTAGTGCTCGAGTTCCACCTGGAACAGCCGGGTGATGTCGAGGGCGATTCCGGCTGTTCCGGCGATGCCCAGCACGGAGTACTGGTCCGCGGGAAAGACCTTTTCGATGTGCCGGCTCGCGATCACGTTGCCCATCGTCGCGCGGCGGTCGCCGGCCATCAGCACTCCCCCGGCATAAGTCATCGCCACGATCGTCGTGCCGTGCGGGRCCTGCAGCSCAGCCGCCGGCTGGGCGGYATGCCCGGTGGCCGGCAGCTGGYTGWACRGCATTTGGCCAAAGGGCATTAAGTCAGGCCGTTCGCGCTGCAGATGCTCGGTGAATGAGGACGTCGCGTTGGCTGCTACTCGGTTGGCTGTTGTTTCCTGCACTARCGCTCTCCCTCAACGTGGTGGATCAACGACTCTTCCGGCCCTTAGCCCCTCCCGCCGCCCTCATCCGGCGGCCGGCGGCGCTCCTACTGGCCGCCCTTTTGGACGAAGGCGCGGACGAACTCCTCGGCATTGGACTCCAGCACGCCGTCGATCTCATCGAGGAGATCGTCCACGCCCTGGGTGGCTGCCGACGCCTGGGCGTCCGCGGGGGCCGGCGGCGCGGCGGGGACGTCCTCGTCAACCTCGGTGTCCCGCGACTGCGGCTGCTGCTGCTCCTGGCCTGCCATTGTTTTCTCCTTCATGTCCGTCCCTTTTCTCCTAAGGGACATCCTGTAGCAATAGTGCCACGCCGGGGGCGCCGGCGGGGGCCTTTATTCCTAGGAACCGGGGCTGAGTCCCAGCAGTTCGGCCAGGAACGTCCCGGCCTCCCGGTGCCGGGCAAACAGGCCGCCGGTGAGGGCTTCGGTTCCGCGCAGCGGCTCGCGGGTGGGGACCCGCTGGAGCCTGCCCCGGCCGGGGACGTCGAAGATCACCGAGTCCCAGCTGGCTCCCGCGAGGTCCGCGCCGAACCGGCTGACGCAGCGTCCGCGGAAGTACGCCCGGGTGTCCGACGGCGGTTCCGTCACCGCGCGGGCGATCGCGGCGTCGTCGACGATTCGCTGCATCCGGTCGCGGGCCAGCAGGCGGTAGTAGAGCCCCTTTTCGGGGCGGATATCGGCCCACTGCAGGTCCACCAGGCCCAGCCTGGCACTGTCCCAGTCCAAGCCGTCACGCTGGCGGTAGCCCTCCAGCAAGGACAGCTTCGCGAGCCACTCCACCGAGGACGCGGCCGCGGCCCGGTCACCGCCGAGCTCGCTCAATGTGGCGGACCACCGTTCCAGCACTTCATGGGTGTGCCCGTCACCGTCCACGGCGTCCGCGACGCCGGTGTCCTGCGCGTGTTTCGAGGCGGCCTCGAAGTAGATCCACTGCAGGTCCAGGGCCGTGATCCGTCGGCCGTCGCCCAGGCGCAGCAGCGTGGTCAGCGAGGTGTCGTGGCTGATGGCCTGGAGGGCGGCGACGGGCTCGTGGACTTCGATCCGCGGCGCCAGCCCGGCCTCAATCAGGCTCAGGACCATGGCGGTGGTGCCGAACTTGAGGAAGTTGGATGCCTGGCTGAGGTTGGCGTCGCCGATGATGACGTGGAGCCGGCGGTATTTGTCCGCGGTGGCGTGGGGTTCATCCCTGGTGTTGATGATGGGCCGGCGGATGGTGGTCTCCAGGCCCACCTCGGTTTCGAAGAAGTCCGCGCGCTGGCTGATCTGGTAGCCGGCCCGGGCGCTGTCCTGGCCCAGGCCCACCCGCCCGGCACCGCAAATGATCTGCCGGGTGACGAAGAACGGCGTGAGGCCGCGGACGATCTCGCCGAACGGCACCGAGCGGGGCATGAGGTAGTTCTCGTGCGAGCCGTAGGAGACCGATTTGTTGTCCGTGTTGTTTTTGTACAGGTTGACCGGCGGCAGTTCGGAATCGGCGGCCAGGCGGCGGACGGCGGCCAACGCCACGAGGTCGCCGGCGGCGTCCCACGTCACGGCGGCGCGCGGGTTGGTCACCTCGGGGCTGGAGTACTCCGGGTGGGCGTGGTCGACGTACAACCGTGCGCCGTTGCCCAGCACCATGTTCATGAGCAGCGTGCCGGATTCGTCCTCGCCGTCGGCCTCCAATTCCTGCCGTCCGTAGGCGAGGGCGATCGCCTCGGCGTCGAGGACGGGAGGCTGGTCCGTGAGCTGTTCCGGGTCAGCGCTGCTGCGCTCCAGGGTCCAGCCGCGGGCGTCGTGCAGCGGTTCCTCGTCGGTGTAGTCCCACCGTGTTTCGGCGCCGCCGGCGGCGCGCTGCCGCGTCACCTGGGCGTACGCCTGGATGACCCGGGCGGACATCATGGTGGCGTTGGCTCCCGGGGCCGAGGGCGCGTGGATGCCGTATTCGGTCTCTGAACCCATCACCCGCATCGCACCGCCGACCGGCAGCCCGCCCGAGTCGGCCGGTTTGCCGGGGACAACAGCCGTCACAGGTACTGCCCTGTGCTGGGCATCGTCTCGATGGACTTCCCGGGCTCCTGGCCGGCCTTGCCCTGCACGATGGTGCGGATGTAGGTGATGCGCTCGCCCTTCTTGCCGGAGATCCGTGCCCAGTCATCCGGGTTGGTGGTGTTGGGCATGTCCTCGTGTTCACGGAACTCGTCCACGACCGCCCGGAGCAGGTGGTCGATCCGCAGGCCCTTCTGCCCGATGGTCAGCAGGTCCTTGATGGCGTACTTCTTGGCCCGGTCCACGACGTTCTGCACGACGGCGCCGGAATTGAAGTCCTTGAAGTAGAGCATCTCGGTGTCGCCGTTGGCGTAGGTCACCTCGAGGTATTCGTTGGACTTCTCGGTGGAGTACATCGCCTCGACGGTCCGCTGGACCATAGCGTCCACGGTCGCCTGGACGTCGCCGCTGTGCTCGGCGAGGTCGGACTCGTGGAAGGGCAGGTCCGTGGTGATGTACTTGTTGAAGATGTCCGCGGCGGCCTCAGCGTCGGGACGCTGGATCTTCACCTTGACGTCCAGGCGGCCCGGCCGCAGGATGGCCGGATCGATCATGTCCTCCCGGTTGGACGCGCCGATCACGATCACGTTGTCCAGCCGTTCGACGCCGTCGATCTCGCTGAGCAGCTGCGGGACAATGGTCGTTTCGACGTCGGAGGAAATGCCGGTGCCGCGGGTGCGGAACAGGGAATCCATTTCGTCGAAGAACACCACCACCGGGCTGCCCTCCGAGGCCTTTTCCCGGGCCCGCGCGAAGATCAGGCGGATGTGCCGTTCCGTCTCGCCGACGTACTTGTCCAGCAGCTCGGGTCCCTTGATGTTCAGGAAATAGCTCTTCATGTCCGTCTTGCCGGCGCGCTCGGCGGCCCGCGCGGCCAGCGAGTTGGCCACGGCCTTGGCGATCAGGGTCTTGCCGCAGCCCGGCGGGCCGTACAGCAGGATGCCCTTGGGCGCTTTCAGACCGTGCTCGCGGTACAGGTCAGGGTGCAGGAACGGCAGTTCGACGGCGTCGCGGATCTGTTCGATCTGCGGGCCCAGGCCGCCGATGTCCTGGTACGTGATGTCCGGAACTTCTTCGAGAACGAGGTTCTCCACCTCGGAGCGCGGGATTTTTTCCAGTGCGTAGCCGGTGCGTGAATCGATCGAGAGCGCGTCACCGACCCGCAGCCGCTGGGCGAGCAGGGCACCGGAGAGCCGGATCACCCGCTCCTCGTCGGCGCGGCCGACCACCAGGGCGCGGTCCGGCCCGAGCATTTCCTTGAGCGTGACGAGGTCCCCGGCGCGCTCGTAGCCGAGCCCGGCGACCACCATGAGGGCCTCATTGAGCAGGACTTCCTGCCCCACGGCCAGCTGGTTGAGGTTGACCAGCGGGCTGATCCCCACACGCATTTTGCGGCCGGCGTTGAAGATGTCCACGGATTCTTCGGTGGCCGCCTGGCCGCTGTTCCCGGCGGTCGGCAGCCGCTTGGGGTTCAGCTGAAGGATGGTGCCGAAGCTGTACGGCGGCTGTCCCTCCTGGTCGAGGGCGTTCTTGAGCCGCAGGATTTCGGCTTTGGCCGTTTCCAGCATGCTGACGAGCTTGGAATTGTTCTGCGTCGCGGCAGCAAGCTGGCGGTCAATGTGGCGGAGCTTATCCCTGAGGATATTGACCTGCCGTTCTGCGACGGACAGTTCACTGGCGGGGTACCGCTCGCCCTCGCCGGATGCGGCCCGAGCCGCATCCGAGCGTGCGGTGGCATCCGCTGCGTCCTCAGCCGGTGTGCGGCCCGGGTCAGTGTTCGGAGTCTCCATCGTGTATCAGCCCCTTCCTGCTCTTCTGTTAAGACCATAGTCCTAAGAAGGCTGGTGCCGCTGGAGACATCCTAAATATGCTGCCTAGTTCGTTATCTCCGGGGCGTCCACGACGTTTGTTCCGGCGATTGCGTCGCGGGCGGCGCGGCGCAGTTTCTTGTCCGAAACGGCCCGCTCGCCCACCGCGCCCGGGGTCCAGGCATTGACGTCTTCTTCGTTAAAGTCAGTCTTGGAGGGACGGCGCTTCACCGAGATTCCCGTGACGCCGTCGGCCAGCCGGCGGGTTACGAGCAGGAATCCGGTGTGGGCGACCATCCGGTGATCCGGTCGTACGGCCAGGCCCTCGAGGTGCCAGCCGCGGACCATGGATTCCCAAGCGTCAGGTTCGGTGAACCGGCCGTCGGCGCGGATGGCTTCGGCTGTCCGCGAAAGCTGCGTCACAGTCGCGACATAATTGATCCACACTCCGCCCGGTGCGAGGACGGTGGCGACGGCGTCGAGGCATTCCCACGGGGCGAGCATGTCCAGGACCACGCGGTCCACGGAGCCGGGTTCCTCGGTGCGGACGACTTCCTCCTGGAAGTCGCCGAGCGAGATCTTCCAGGCGGGGTGCGGGCCGCCGAAGATGGTCTCGACGTTGCCGCGGGCGATGTCCGCGAATTCCTGGCGGCGCTCAAATGAGTGCAGGTAGCCGTTGTCCCCCACCGCGCGCAGCAGCGAGATGGACAGGGCGCCCGAGCCGACGCCGGCTTCGACCACGCGGGCGCCGGGGAAGATGTCCGCCATGGTGACGATCTGGCCGGCGTCCTTGGGGTAGACCACGGCTGCGCCGCGCGGCATGGAGAGCACGAAGTCCGAGAGCAGCGGGCGCAGGGTCTGGTACTGCTGTCCGACGTTGTTGACCACCACGGAGCCGTCTGGCTGGCCGATGATCTCGTCATGGTTCAGGAATCCCCGGTGGGTGTGGAAGGCCCCGCCGACTTCGAGCGTGATCGTGTTCATGCGGCCCCGCTCGTCCGTGAGCTGGACCCGCTCGCCTTCGCGGAACGGTCCGCGGCGGCGCGCCGCGCCGGTCGCGCCGTTGACGGGGGCGGCGGCAGTCGTGTCGCCTGCGGCGGGGGTGGTGACGGTGTTAGTGCCTGCGGCGGTGTCGCTGCTCATGAAGATGTTCCTCGCTCCTGTAAAGCTGTGTGGCCGCGGACATGCCGGCGGTCACCGGTCCTTGCGCGTGGGGGCCGGAAATTCACGACCGCCCAGTAACTCTACCGGCTCTGCCCCTGGTTCTGGCGCTCGTTCCGGTACTTGCCCGTGATGGCCTTGAGCACAGCGGACTGGCGCAGCAGCCCGGTGACGGCGCCGTCGCGGTCCACGACGGCGTACTCCTGGCCTTCGAGCTGGGCCAGGTACTGGACGAGTTCCTGGCCCTTGGACCATTCGGGGACATAGGCGCCGGCGCCAAGGGGGTAGGAGACAGCGGTGAGGGCGGTCGCGGCGGCCAGCGCGGCGGGCACGGTGGCTGCGGCTCCGGCGTCGACGATGCCGACGGGGCGGCCGTCCCGGTCGCACAGCACCACGGCGGGCTTTCCTGCCGGCGCCCGGTCCAGGAAGTCGGCCACTGTGGCGGTTTCCGGTAGGCCGAGGGCCGGCTCGGCGAGGGCCGCGGCGTCGACAAGGTACAGCCTGCCGCGCAGGCGGGCCTGCTGGATCGACGCTGATGCGCCCATCCACAGGAAGCTGCCTACGAGGGCGGTGATAAGGGTGAAGGTAATGTCCGGCCGCTGGCCGCTGACCAGGGGCAGGACGATGAACCACAGTGCCAGGGCGACCACGATGATCCGGCCCGCCCAGCCCGCGGCAATGGTGCCCTTTTCCTGGCTGCCGGTGACTTTCCAGACGGCGGATTCCACCAGCCGGCCGCCGTCCAGGGGGAGGCCGGGAAGGACGTTGAAGATGCCGATCAGCAGGTTGGCCCAGACGAAGATGTTGGCCAGGATGTCGCCAACACCCCGCAGGTCACCGAACGAAAGCAGGAGCCAGCCTGCGCCGGCCAGGACGAAGTTCGCGGCCGGTCCGGCCATCGCCACCAGGACGGAGCGGCCAGGTGAGGCCGTGAAGCTTTGGAACTGCGTGTGCCCGCCCCAAAGGTTCAGGACAATCTTTTCCGTGGGCCAGTGGAAGATCTTCGCGGTCAGCGCGTGGGCGAGTTCGTGCGCCAGCACGGAAATCAGGAGCAGCAGCGCGTAGGCGAAGGCGACGAAGAACGCGGTGACGCCGAGACGCGGATTGTTGCTCTGCAGGACCGGGCCGTACGCGATCACGGTGAAGGCGGCGATGATGAACCAGGAATACGCCAGAAATACCGGGATGCCGGCAATGCGGCCCAGCGGGATCCCCTCGCGGCGGGAAGCCGTGCTCTTGCCGGATTGCCCCCGGCTGCCGGTGTCAGCCACGGTGCTGGCTCCCTGCTGGGGCAACGGTTGGGCGCAGGCCTGAATCGGCCGCCCCGCCGAACGTGGCGTCCGGGAATTCCTGCCGCAGGGCCACCAGCTCCTCAAGGTCGGCAACGGTCCGGCCTTCGAGGGTGTCCCAGGTGGCCCGGCGGGGGTCGTGCGGGAGGGGCAGGATGTGCGGGATGGCGACCGTGACGACGCCGGAGGCGATGGCAGCTGCGACACCCGGCACGGAATCCTCCAGGGCCACGCAGTGGTGCAGTCCCAGTTCGGGATCCTGCTGCTGCAGGAGTTCCACGGCCGTCAGGTAGGCCTCCGGGTGCGGCTTCCCCTGCGTGACGGTGTCCCCGGTGACGAGGAACTCGAAGTAGGGCTCCGGCAGGCTCGCGACGATCTCCCGGGCCAGCGGGCCCTCGGACATGGTCACGAGGGCGCACCGGACGCCGGCGTTGTAAAGCTCGTCGAGCAGTTCGCGGGCCCCCGGCCGCCAGGGAACGGAGTTCCGGACCTGGCTGATGACATGGCCGGTGAGCGTGTCGATGATCTCGCGCTGTTCCATCTTCACGCCGGCTGCCTGCAGGATGCCCGCGGAGAACGTCAGGGCCTGCCCGACGAGCTGCATGGCCTGGTCCTGGGACCATTGCCCGCCGTGGGCTTCAACGAGGGCGCGCTCGGCTTCGATCCAGTAGGGCTCGGTGTCGACAATGGTGCCATCCATGTCCCAGAGCGCTGCTTTTAGAAGGGGCCGGGAAGCTGAGGATCGCATGCCCTCCAGTCTACGGGGAAGCCCGCGGACCGGAGCCCGCGCTACGCCTACGGCGAATTCCGGCCGCCGCGCCGCGGGATTCGGGGCGGTAATTGGGCACGCTGAGCGCCCAATTGCCTGCGCGGGGCCGGGTCTTGGACGTAGGGTGATGGCATGAACAGCTTCGAGGCAGACCCCACCGAACCAGGCGCCGTCTCCGAGCCGGAGCGGCTGCTGCTGCCCGTCCCCGAGGGTCGGCGTATCACCGTCATGCTGGCTGCCTTTGAGGGCTGGAACGACGCCGGCGAGGCTGCCAGCGATGCCCTGCGCTATCTGAACAAGCTCTGGGGCGGCAAGAAGGCCGCGGCGATCGACGCCGACGAGTACTACGACTTCCAGTTCACCCGGCCCACGATCCGCCGGACGGCGGCCGGCGAACGGAAGATCAAGTGGCCGTCAACACGGATCTTCAAGGCCAGTGTCCCCGACTCGAACGTGGACGTGATCTTTGTCCAGGGCACCGAGCCGTCCTATAAGTGGCGTGCCTACACGGCAGAGCTGCTGGTCCATGCCGAGGCCCTCCACGTGGACTATGTGATCCTGGTCGGGGCGCTGCTCGCCGATGTGCCGCACAGCCGGCCGATTCCGGTGAGCGCGTCCACGGACGACGCCGCCCTGCGCGAACGGATGGACCTCGAGGCCTCCCAGTACGAGGGCCCGGTGGGGATAGTCGGCGTGCTGGCCGAGGTGGCCATGCTGGCCGGGCTTCCCACCGTGTCGCTGTGGGCCGCCGTGCCGCACTATGTCGCCCAGGCGCCCTCGCCCAAGGCCCAGCTTGCGCTCCTGCACCGGATTGAGGAGCTGCTCCAGGTCCCGCTGGACACCACGGAACTCGTGGAGGAGGCCGACGCGTGGGAGCGGGGCGTGGACGAGCTCGCCACCGAGGATCCCGAGATTGCGGCGTATGTGCGCCAGCTGGAGGAGGCGAAGGACACCGCCGACCTCCCGGAGGCCAGCGGTGAATCCATCGCCCGCGAATTCGAGCGCTATCTCAAGCGCCGGGGCAAGGACAAGCCCTAGCAGGGGTTTGCCGAGCGTAGAGGGTGGCGGGTTAGAGTTCGACGCCGAGGAGCGCGTTGACGGCGTCGCTCACCAGTGCGGCGTCCGTGGCGGAGGGCGTCTCCGGGGTTTCCAGGGCTGCCTTCGCCCAGGCGTCGACGGCGGCGAGGGCGCCGGGCGCGTTGAGGTCATTGGCGAGCTCGGTCCGCATCCGGCCGATGAGCCCCGCGGCGGAGCCCTGGGGCGCCACGGCGAGGGCCTCGCGCCAGGTGCGCAGCCGGTCCTTGGCCTCGGCGAACCCCTCGGCGGTCCAGGACCAGTCCGTACGGTAGTGGTGGGCCAGGATGGCCAGGCGGATCGCGGCCGGCTCTTCGCCGTCACCGCGGAGCTTTGACACCAGGACGAGATTGCCCTTGGACTTGCTCATCTTTTCCCCGTCGAGGCCCACCATGCCGGCGTGCGCGAAGTGGCGGGCCAGCGGCACACCGGCCAGGGAGTACGCGTGGCCGGCGCCCATTTCGTGGTGCGGGAAGATGAGGTCCGAGCCGCCGCCCTGGACGGTGAAGGGCTTGGGCAGGTATTCCTGGGCGATCACGGTGCACTCGACGTGCCAGCCGGGCCGCCCCTCCCCCAGTTCGCCGCCGGGCCAGCTGGGCTCGCCGTCGCGGGCAACCCGCCACAGCAGCGGGTCCAGCGCCTGGCGCTTCCCGGCSCGGCCGGGGTCGCCRCCGCGCTCGGCGAASAGYTCGAGCATTTCGGCGTCGGAGAGTCCGGAAATGGATCCCAGGGTCCAGGCGTCGGCGTCGTCCGTCGAATGTTTACCGGCGGCCTCGACGTCGTAGTACACGTCGCCGTCGGGCTCCCCGGCGCTGCCGGGCACGCGGTACGCGAGTCCGTTGTGCAGGAGGCGCTCGATGGCCGGAACGATCAGCGGAACGGACTCGACGGCACCGACGTAGTGGTCCGGGGCGAGGACGTTCAAGGCTTCCATGTCGGTCTGGAACAGCTCGATCTGGCTCGCGGCGAGGTCCCGCCAGTCCACGCCGGTGGCCGTCGCGCGCTCCAGGAGGGGATCGTCGACGTCGGTGACGTTCTGGACGTAGGCGACCTGCTGGCCGCCGTCCCGCCAGGCACGGTTCAACAGGTCGAAGGCGACATAGCTGGCCGCGTGGCCCATGTGCGTGGCGTCATACGGGGTGATGCCGCAGACATACATGGACTGCTCACCCGTGGCCTCCAGGGTGACGATTCCGCCCTTGGCGGTGTCGAAAAGGCGCAGGGCGGGCATGCTGCCGGGGAGCTGGGCAACGGGGCGGGAGATCCAGGATTTCACAGCCCAAGCCTAGTGCTAGGCGCTGATGACATTGAAACCGAGCAGCAGGAACAGTGACATTCCCAGGATGATCCGGTACCAGACGAAGAGCCGGTAGCCGCGGGTGGAGACGTACTTGAGGAACCAGCCGATGATGACGTAGCCCACGATGAAGGCGATCACGGTGGCCAGGGCCGTCTCCGGGAGCCCGTACGGTCCGGTGATGCCTTCCTTGGAGACCACTTTGTACAACTGGTACAAGCCGCTGCCGAACACGGCAGGGATGGCCAGCAGGAACGAGTAGCGGGCTGCCGCCTCCCGGGTGTAGCCCATCAGGAGGCCGGCGCTGATGGTGCCGCCGGAGCGGGACACGCCCGGGAACAGGGCCAGGGCCTGCGCGAGTCCGTAATAGAGGCCGTGCTTGTAGGTCAGTTGCGTCAGTTCGCGGTTCTGCTTGCCAACCGTGTCTGCCACCGCGAGGACCATGCCGAACACGATCAGCATGGTGGCGACGCCCCAGAGGCTGCGGAGCACGGATTCGATCTGGTCCTGGAACAGCAGGCCGAGGACGATGATCGGGATGCTGCCCAGGATCACCAGCCAACCCAKCCGCGCATCCGGGTCCTGCCGTGACACTTTGCCGGTCAGCGAACCGGACCACGCGCGGATGATCCGCAGGATATCGCGCCAGAAATAGACAATCACCGCCGTCTCGGTGCCCAGCTGGGTGATGGCCGTAAAGGCCGCGCCGGGGTCGGACGCATCGGGCAGGAAGGCGCCGACGATCCGTAAATGGGCGCTTGAGGAAATCGGGAGGAACTCGGTCAGGCCTTGTACCAGGCCCAGCAGGGCCGCTTGCATCCAGTTCACGTTTATAGACCCTACGTTATGAAGCACGGCGACTCCCGTAAGCTTGCTGGCATGCAGCAGCGTTATGTCGGCAACAGTGGGTTGCGCGTGTCCGCCCTATCCCTTGGCACCATGTCCTGGGCCCGGGAAACCGAGGAACAGGATGCCGCCGCCCTGGTGCGGTCCTTCGTCGATGCCGGCGGAACCCTGATTGACACCGCGGCGTCCTACGCCGACGGTCAGGCCGAGGCGATGCTCGGCGGAATGCTCGGCGACGTCGTCGCCCGTTCCGAAGTGGTGATCTCCACCAAGGCCGGCCTGACGACGTCGGACGGCCGCCGCAGCGTCGACACCTCCCGCAACGGCATGCTCTCCGGCCTTGACGCGAGCCTGGCCCGGCTGGGAACCGACTACGTGGATCTCTGGTTCGCGCACGCCTGGGATCCAAATGTGCCGCTGGAAGAAACCCTGTCCGCGCTGGACTTCGCCGTGCGATCCGGCCGGGCGCGGTACGCCGGCGTCTCCAATTTCAACGGCTGGCAGACGGCCAAGGCCGCCGCGATCGCCGGTTTTCCCCTCGTGGCCAACCAGTCCGAATACTCGCTCCTGCAGCGCAACGCGGAGATCGAGCTGATTCCGGCAATCGAGGACGCCGGGCTCGGCCTGATGGCCTGGGGACCGATGGGACGCGGCGTCCTGAGCGGAAAGTACCGCGGGCACATCCCGGCGGATTCCCGTGCCGCCAACCAGCGGCTCGCCACCTATGTGGAGCCGTATCTTGAGGCACCCGCGTCGAGCGTGGTGGAGGCGGTCGCCATGGCGGCGAAGGGTCTCGGCCGGACGGCCCTGGATGTGTCGCTGAGCTGGCTGCTGTCCCAGCAGGGCGTGGCAACTGCCGTCGTCGGCGCGCGGACGCCGGTGCAGCTCAAGGAGATCCTGGATTCGGCCCTGGCGCCGCTGCCGCCGGAGATCGCCCAGGCGCTCGAAGACGTTTCCGACCCGGCCTAGGTCCGTCCAAAGAAGTCGCAGGCCAGCCTAGTTCTCGGGCGGCCTGGTTTCCGGCTACTCAGTTTCCTGGCGGCTCAGTTCTCTGAGTTCTGCAGGATCTCGAGGTCTTCTTCGTCGTCGACATCGTCCACGTCATCGTCGTCCTCGTCGCCGTCGATCACTTCCAGGGGCGTCACTTCCCCATAGGCTTCATAGAGAGCGTCGTCGTAAACTTCAAAGGCATCGGCGACGGCGAAGAACGCCGCTTCGACCGCGGGATCCCCGTCGCTTCTGCGGGCGGAGGCCGCCGCCAGGTGCTCTTCGAGTGCAGAGGTCAGTGACTGAAGCGCGACACGCGGATCGATGCTCATGACTTCACGTTAGTCGGAAAAAGACGAAAATGGAGAGCAATGAAAGAACATTTTCTGAGCAGCTCGGTCCGGCGGGAACGGGACTATGTGAAGCAGTACGAGTACCTCGTCCTGACGGTCGGCCCTGAGGATTCCCTGCCCGAGGCCCGCCGCCGGCTGGTGGAGCACTCCGAGTACGGCAAATGGGAACTGGAACGCAGCCGCCTCTACGTAGGCGGCGGGCGGCGGTTCTGGTTGCGCCGGAAAGTCATCCAGGTCCAGCGCACCGTATAGGACTCCCCCGGGCCCCAGGGCCGCCCCTAGGGCTCCAGCGGGCCCAGCCAGGCGTTCGCCACGGTGTTGTGCGCCGATTCGTCGTCGGACGGGTGGAACATGCCGGCCAGCACGTCCCGGTAGAGCCGCTCCAGTTCAGAGCCGCGGAAGTAGCTTGATCCGCCCGACACCCGGATCGCGAGGTCCACGACAGTGCGCGCCGTTTCCGTGGCCCGGACCTTGAGGCCCACCAGCCGGGGAAACCACTGGCTGCCGTGCTCAGCCAGTTCATCGACGTCGGCGGCAACGCGGGAGAGCTGAGGGTACAGCGCATCCATGGCCATCGCTGCCTCCGCCACCTTCCAGCGGATGTCCGGGTCCTGGGCGTAGCTGCGGCCGCCGTTCTTGAACGACGTGCGGCGCTGTACGGCTTCCACCCCGAGTGTGAGGGCCCGTTCGCCGATTCCCGTGTAAACAGCAGCCAGCAGGGTCTCGAAGCAGGCAAAGATCGCGAAAATGAGCGGGTCCGCGTTCGGGCCCACCGGAAGTTTCCGGAAGATCCGTTCCGCCGGCACGACGGCGCCGTCCAGGACTGTCGTGTTGGACTGGCTGGCCCGCATGCCCAGGGTGTCCCAGTCCGGCAGGATCTGGTACCCGGGCGTATCCCGGGTGATGAAGCCATGGACCAGCTCCCCGGCGCCGTCGGCCGCCGAGGAGTCCTTCCCGAAGATCCCCAGCCGGGTCCACGCCGGTGAGAGGCTCGTGAAAATCTTGCGCCCGGTGAAGCTGTAGCCTCCGCCGGGCACGGGGACGGCCTCGGTGCGGGAATCGAACAGCACCGAGTCGTTGCCGGCCTCCGAATTGCCGAAGGCAAAGATCTCCCCCTGGGCGGCTTCCTGGAGGATGAAGTCCAGGGAGGAGTCCCCCCGGGCTCCGAGCACGTGGGCGACGCCGGTCCACACGAGGTGCATGTTGACGGCCAGCGCCGTGGCCGGCGCCGCCGTCGCCAGCCGGCGCTGCAGCTGCGCCGCGTCCGCCAGCCCGAGTCCCAGACCGCCGTCGGCCACGGGGACAAAGATCTTCAGGTAGCCGGCCGCCGCCAGGTCCGCAAGGTCCTCATGGAAGAAGGCATTGTCGCGGTCGTAGCCGGCGGCGCGGCCGCGGATCCGTTCCAGCAGCGGCGCGGTGAGGATGTCCTCGGGCGTCATGGCCGGGGCGCCCGATCAGTAGTTGGTGAGCAGGGTGTCCAGCACCCGCGCACCGAACTTCAGGGAATCCGCCGGGACACGCTCGTCCACACCGTGGAACATGCCGGTGAAGTCGAGCTCGTCCGGAAGCATCAGGGGGGCGAACCCGTAGCCTGTGATGCCAAGCCGGCTCAGGGACTTGTTGTCCGTTCCGCCGGACAGCGTGTACGGCAGCACCTTGGCGCCCGGATCCTCCGAATGCAGGGCGTCGATCATCGAATCGACGAGGTTCCCGGCGAACGGCACCTCCAGTGAGACATCGTTGTGCACGTAGCTGATGTCCACGCCGGTCCCTGCGAGTTCCCGGACGATCTCCAGCACCTGTTCTTCCTGTCCGGGCAGCGTGCGGCAGTCGATGAGGGCC
Source organism: Arthrobacter sp. 05T47 (assembly GCF_056395825.1). Lineage (NCBI taxonomy): Bacteria > Bacillati > Actinomycetota > Actinomycetes > Micrococcales > Micrococcaceae > Arthrobacter > Arthrobacter sp. 05T47. The sequence continues at coordinate 69,622 of NZ_JBFTKG010000014.1, forward strand.
TCGGCGGATTCCGGGATGACGTTGTGCTTGTAGCCGCCCTTGAGGAGGGTGGGGTTGGTGGTGTTCTGCAGCGTGGCGCCGACAAAACGGGCCACTGTGCCGAGTTCCTTGAGGATCTTGTCCGGGTCGTCGGGATCGAATTCGACGCCGGTGAGTTCGGTGACGCCGTCGAGGAACTGCCGGGTGGTCGGCGTGAGCTCGATGGGCCAGTTGTAGGCGCCGATCCGGGAGACAGCTCCGGCGAGCCGGGTCACGGCGTTGTCGGTGTTGATCTGGGAACCGTGGCCTGCCCGGCCGTGGGCGACAAGGCGGAGCCAGGAGAGGCCCTTTTCCGCGGTCTGGAGCAGATAGGTGCGCTGGCCGCCGATCGTGGCGGAAAAACCGCCAACCTCGGAGATCGCCTCCGTGGCCCCCTCAAAGAGCTCCGGCCGCTTGTCGACGGCGTAGCGGGCCCCGTAGGTGCCGCCGGCTTCCTCGTCGGCGAAGAACGCGAAGATGAGGTCGCGCTTGGGTTTCCGGCCGGTGCGGGCGAAGTTGCGCAGCACGGACAGGATCATGGCGTCCATGTCCTTCATGTCCACGGCACCGCGTCCCCAAATCAGGCCGTCCTTCAGCTCGGCGCCGAAGGGGTCCACCGACCACTGCTCGCGGAGGGCCGGGACAACATCCAGGTGGCCGTGGACCACGAGCGCGCTGGCCGAGGGGTCCTCCCCCGCCAGCCGGGTCACGACGCTGGCGCGGCCGGGGGCGGCTTCGAAGATTTCGGCTTCCAGCCCGACTTCAGCCATGAGCCCGGCGGTGTACTCGGCGGCCGCACGTTCACCGGGGCCGGAGCCGTCTCCGTAGTTGGATGTGTCGATCCGGATCAGCTCTTGGCAGATCCTGACGACCTCGTCCTCGGGCCTGGGTTCAGTCCGGTTGTCAGTCATTGCGGCTCCTCTTAGCGGGTGGCTCAATTGCTGGCTTCAGCCTACCCACACCACCCCCGCGGACCCCGATTATTTGTTTCCGGAAAAGTCGTGCTAGAGTCTTTCTCGCTGCTTCCGAGAAAAGCAAAACGCTGAGAGGCGAAACGAACTCGGAATTACCACCTGCGCGGGTGGCGGAATGGCAGACGCGCTAGCTTGAGGTGCTAGTCCTCGAAAGGGGGTGGGGGTTCAAGTCCCCCTCCGCGCACAAGGGAAAACCCCTGGAATCTAAGGATTCCAGGGGTTTTTTTCTGTCTTCACCCAGGCGGGGGCCAGCCCACTGCCGGGGACTTCCTCGATGTCCTGAGTGATTTCAAGCACATGGGATCCCTCCGCTGACTCTGAGCTGAGACTACTGGGCAGGTTAACCAGCCGGCAGCTCTGGTTCGGGCAACCCAGGTTCCGTCAGCTGGGGCTCGGGCAGAGGATCGCGGCCGGTCCACGTCTTGAGGACAGTCCAGGCGACGGCCGTGATCGGCACGGCCAGCAACGCTCCAACGATGCCGGCGAGCAAAGTGCCGGCGGCCAGGACCAGCAGGATGGCCAGTCCGTGGATGCTGAGCACTTTGCCCATCAGGACCGGCTGCAGGAAGTGGTGTTCGAGTTGGTTGACCCCGATGACGACGGCGAGGACGATAAGCGCCTGGATCAGGCCGTTGGAGACCAGGGCGACGGCGACGGCGAGGGTGCCCGCCACGGTGGCGCCGACGATCGGGATGAAGCCGCCCATGAAGACGAACACACCCAGCGGAAGCGCAAGGGGTACGCCCATGATGGCGAGGGTGATCCCGACGACGAGACCGTCGATCGCGGCGACAATGGCGGTGCCGCGCACGTACCCGCCCAGGACGACAGTGCTGCGGTCTGCGGCCAGGCGTGCCTTGGCGCGCTGGTCGGCGGGCAGGAAACCGATGAGGAACGTCCGGATCTCGGGCCCGTCCTTGAGGAAGAAGAACAGCGTCACGACCATCAATACCGAGCCGGCGAATATTTCTCCCGCGGTACGGGCTCCCGTGATTGCCTCTGCACCGAAGGAGCTGGACGTGAAGAACTCCCGCACGGAGTTGATCGCGGCGGTGATCTGTTGGTCGCTGACGGGGACAGGTCCGGTATTGAGGAAGGAGTGCAGCTGGTCAACCCCGGCAGTGGCACGGGCCGAGAGCTCCGCCCACTGGCGGGAGACCAGGATCACGATACCGGCGATGACGCCGCCAACAACGGCGACGATGGCCACGAACGCGGCGACGACGGCGAGGGCGCGCGGCCATGCGCGCCCGGTGAGCCAGCGGACCAGGGGGGAAATGGCCGCGGCCAGGATGACGGCAATCAGGACCGGAATCACGACGAGCGAAACGCGCGTCGCGGACCAGATGATCGCCCACGCGAGGGCGGCCACAGAAAGGGCCTGGACGGAACGGATGCTGGCGCGGCCGAGTCCGTCCGACCATATGGCCGCTAAACCGGTGCGGAGTTCGGTCATTGGTGCCCTCTTTCGCAGCGCTGCGTCGTCGCGGTTACTCCCAGTGCAGGGGTTCCGGCCTGGAATTTTGCCAGGAGTCCAGGAAGCGCACGCGCGCTTCATTGCCGCGCTGTTGCTCCAGGGCGTGCAGTCTCCCGTAAGTGAATCCGCTGCCCGCGTCGGCAGCTGCCTGCGCGGCCAGCATCAGCAGGGTTTCCCTGGTGACCACGCTGTCCTGGAAATCTCCGAGTACTTCCTGGATTTCCTCCGCGGCCCGGGCCAGGGTGGTTGCTTGCTTGTCGAAAATCGGCGAAGCCGCTTCGGCCGCGTACCGCAGCCGCTTTGCGCTCTTGCGAACATCGTGGRGTGCGGCATCCTGCGACGTCCCGTCGGTGCCGCCGTTCAGGGACCGGACCGCTGCCTTCAGGCGTTTGCGGTCGGCCGAGACCAGCCGGCCAATCGTTCCCAGCGCTTCATTCCGGGCAGTACCGGAAAGCGGAGGTGCGGCCAGGAAAGCATCGAGGGAATCGAGGAGACGGAAGTAGCGGTCACTGTCCAGTGCCTCCAAACCTGCGGCGCGGCCCTGAAGCTGGATGGTGCCGAGCTGCTCCTCGATTTGCCGGGCCACCGGACCGATCAGCAACTCCGGAGGCTCGGCATCGAGCATGTCCTTCAGCCTGGCGCGGATGACCTCGGTGTCCCGCGCCTGGCCCACGGTGCCGGCGAGCCATTGGAGTTCGGCCCGCAGGAACGTGGACGACGACCTATCCGTCAGCGACCGGAAGGTCGCCAGCGCCGACCGCAACCTGCGCGCGGCCACCCTGAGCTGGTGCACGGCATCGGGCGCATCGACGCGGACTCCGGGGTCATGGACCTTCAAGGCCCGAACTTGTTGGAAGATGTAAGCCAGCATGACATCCGACGCCGGCCCGCGCCGTCGTGGTTTTGGCGCCGGTGCCGGTTCCCCGGGATACCTGGCGCCCAGCGCCCTGGCGAGCTTGGAGGGCAGGGCGGAGACCGGGACGTCCTCTGCGGCCAGCACTTCGTCAGCGTCCTGGAGCAGCGCCCTGGGGCCGTCGGCGAGTTCAATTTCCCATTCCCGCCACCGCGACGGTTCCGCCGGCGGCAACAGGAATTGTGCCTCGACCCGGTCATCGCTGAACCGGGCCAGGAGTGCGGCATCGGCAGCGTACAAAGGGGTCGAGCTCCGGCTGGTCCTGATACGCGCCACAGGCACCAGCACGTGGTTGCGGGTGTGAACCAGCACCAACTGGCGCAGACGCTCCGGCACGGCGTCCTGATCGGCTCCGAGCGGCTCCGTGATCTCCCGCCGCTCCCCCGCGGCGACCGGGAGTTTGAGGTGCCAGCCCGCATCCGGGCCACCGGAGCGGCGGCGCAGGGTGATCCGCCGTGCGGCCAGCGCCAGTGCTTGGGTGTCAAAGTAGACCGCGTCCAACTGTTCGCTTACGGGTTCCCCCACGCGATCTACGCCCTGTATTGATGCCAGCCTCGGCAGGGCGTCGGATTCGGAAGGGCTGTATTTGTGTTCCACCTCAATCACTTCGGAACCAGCCATGATCCATTCTAGGAACTGGCATGCACTTCCGGCACGTGTCCAAAGCCCTTTTTGTCGCAGCACCCGGGTGCACAGATTTCGCCGGCAAGGGTGGACGTGGCGAAGCTCCGACCAAATAGCGGTTGACCGGAGCTTCGGGACCATTATGGGCAGTGTTTGCTGTGTGTTCGCCGGGAAGCGGCGGGCGCCGTCGCCGGTGGCTGTGAATTGCCGCGCACAACCCGGGCACGCTGCCCGGGCAGCAGCGCTATTGGTTGAGCATGTCGCTCATGAGGGGCGCGTTGCGGACGTTGTCGGTCAGGGGCTGAAGCCCCCACAGGTCCTCGACGGTGTGCAGCAGGGAGTAGTGAGAGTAGGCCGCATTGGACGTGAAGCCTCTGCGTGCGGCCGGGCCGGCAAAGACTGTGGCCACCCGGTTGTCGTCCTTGCTGCCCTCATCCCAGGTGACCACCAGCAGGGAATTCTGCGTCGTGAAGGCCGGCGACCCCAGGATTTTCGGTACCTCGCGGGAGAGCCAGCCGTCCCCGGTGCCGATGGGACAGTCGTGGGTGTCGTTGCACAAGTCAGGGGTGATGAAGGAGTAGTCCGGCAGGGTCGCCGCCGATTGCAGGTCCTGGTCCAGCCGGGAAAACGGCACAACATGGTCCGAGCACGAGGCCAAGTCGCCCGTCACGGCGGGGTAATACATGAACGGATTGTGCCTCACCGCATACCGCCGGGAGTCCTGCGCGGAGCAGGGCGCGGGCATGCCTTCGGCGTACATTTTCCAGGTGCGCCCGGATTGCTGGATCTCATCGGCGATGGAGCGCACATTGGCCGTGCAGGACTTCGGTTTGCAGTTGCTGGTAATTCCCGCGTTGGTCCCGCTGGTCAGGACGAGGTAATTGGGAAGACTCGGGTGCATGATCGCCCGGTAGTTGTYAGCCACCGAGAACTCTGCCGCGAGCATGTTGAAGTAGCCTGCCTCGCTGGCGCCCATGATCTCCGAGGCCGCCTTGTTTTCCTGCACGATCACCACAATGTGCCGGATGCCGCCGCCCTGCGGTCCCGGCGCCGGGTGCGGCGCCGGCTGCGCGAAATACGGGGACGGTGGCGGGCTCGCGGCGGGAGGGGTGCCTTGGCCCGGCGGCGCCTGCTCGGCAGGCGGGGCTGTCGCCGGCGGCGAGTCCGTGGCTGTGGCCTCAGGAGGCGGGGCTTCGGAGGACGGCGCTTCGGAGAAGGGCGCTCCGGAGGACGGCGCTTCGGGGGGCGCAGGCGGGCCGGCCTGGAAGGGGTGCACCGCGGTGCACCCCGCCAGCATCATCGCCAGCGCCCACCCGCCGGCCAAAAAACCTCGGCCGATCCGCGTCATCGGACCATGCTAGCGGCCGGCATCGGTGCAGCCAACGCTGCCCGCAGTTCAGGTCTCAGGAATCGCTCAGGTCGCTGAGGTGATCGTTTAGGGCCCAGCTGAAGTACCCGCGTCAGTCCGCTTGATGCAGCGCTTCCCGGACAGTGCCCAGCAGGGACAGGAACCGCTCGTTCCCGGGCAGGTCATCGATCAGCACCACGCCCTCGGGAGCGGCCAGCGGGATCCGCCAGTTCGGGTACTCGGTGCTGGTGCCCGGCTGGTTCTGGGTCCGGGTCTCCCCCACGGCGTCCACGAGCGCCACGCCCAGCAGCGCGGACGGGGCCAGCGCCGTGTACGCGTAGAGCGCCTCCACCGTGGTCCTGACATCCGGGCCCTGCATGTCCGAGGGGTCCTGAGTGTCCATCAACAGACCGCGGGCCCGGACCTGGGCCAGCACGGCTTCCTGCTCCGCTGCCGCCTCCGCGCGTTCGTCCTCCACGGGGCGCCGCAACAGCCCCAGAGACTCCCGCAAAGTGACATGTTCGCCGGCAAGGTAACCGGCTGTCGGGGGCAGATCGTGGGTGTTGACGCTGGTCAGGCACTGACGGCGGTAGTGCTCCGGCGGAATCGGGCCCTCGGCGTCGTGCTCGAACCAGAGAATCGATGTGCCGAATATCCCCCGCTCGGCCAAGTAGTCGCGGACCCATGGCTCGAACACGCCCAGGTCCTCGCCGATCACGATCGCCCCCGCCCGTTGCGCCTCAAGTGCCAAGATGCCGATCAGGGCTTCGTAGTCGTAATGGACGTACGTGCCGCTCTCCGGGCCGGCCCCCGCAGGGATCCACCACAACCGGAACAAGCCAAGGATATGGTCCACGCGGATGCCGCCGGCGTGCCGCAGCACAGTCCGGAGCATGTCCCGGTATGCGGCATAGCCGGATTCGGCGAGCCGGCCCGGATGCCACGGCGGCTGCGACCAGTTCTGGCCCAGCTGGTTGAACATGTCCGGGGGTGCGCCCACGGTGACGCCGCGGGCCAGGACGCCGGCCAGGGTCCAGGCATCGGCACCGCCAGGATTTACCCCGACGGCGAGGTCATGCACGACGCCGATCCCCATGCCCGCGTGGTGCGCCGAGCGCTGTGCCGCCTCGAGTTGCTGGTCGCAGAGCCACTGGAGCCAGCAGTGGAATTCGATCCGGCCCGCGAGCCGCGGCCGCTGCTCGACCCAATACGGGGATTCCGGGGTTGCCGCCGCACCGGCCCACTCCGACGCCGTCGGCGGCAGCTCTTCGGCGAGTGCACACCACAGCGCAAAGTCTTCGAGCCCCTTGCCCTGATCGGCGCGGAAGTCCGCGAAGTCCCGGGTGCGGGCCGGTCCGCGGCGCACCGCAAACACGCGTTCCAGGGCCGCGAGCTTCGCCGCGTAACTGGMGTTGCGGTCCAGCAGGTCCCGGGACCGGTTGGCTGCCTGCAGGCTTTCGGCCAGGCCCGCGACCTCGGCCCGGCCGGCGGCGTCGAGGTAACCGTATTCGGGGATTTCCTCCACCCGAAGGTAGAGCGGGTTGAAAAAGCGCCGTGTGGTGGGCAGGTACGGCGAGTCCTCGACCGGCGGCACAGGTTCGGCGGCATGTAGCGGGTTGACCAGCACAAAGCCGGCCCCCTGCCCACCTGCAACGGTCGCGAGGTCGCTGAGATCGGCAAAGTCGCCAATCCCCCACGACCGGGAGGACCGCACAGAGTACAGCTGGGCCGTCAGCCCCCAGGTGCGGCGCCCCGCAATCGGGGCAGGAGTTCGGAGTTGGCCGGGTGTGACCACCAGCGGACACTGCGCCAGCGTGCCGTCGGCATCGGCGTGCAGGGTGTGCCAGCCGAGGCCGAGGTCGCCGGGAATGGTGAACGTGGCACGACCGGTGAGGACGCCGTCGACGTCGACCGGCTGGTCCCAGTTCTCCTGCTGGGTGGCCTCATGCCTGCTGCCGTCTTCGGCGCCGATCCAGACCCGGACTCCGGCCCCGTGCGGTACATGGACGTCCACGGGGGTCTCCCGTCCCTCCCTTAGCACCAGAACCGGGGGGAGGATGCGCCGCCAGGGCGCCAGCCGGGACGCCGACAGGGAACGTTGCTGCTCGCCGGGCCCGTCGGCGGGGACGCCCAGGGCCGCCAGCACGGCACGGAGCGTGCCGGGCGCCACGGACCGTTCCATGCCGTCCCAGCCCCAGTAGCTCGTGTCCACACCGTGGGCCGCGGCGAGTTCGCGCAGGAGCCCATCCGCCGCATCTATGTTCCCGGGGCTCCCGGGGTTCACTGGGACTTCTACGTCGTCGGAGTCGTCGGGGTTCTCGAGGAAGGTGCGGTCCGCCATGCGCCCACTCTAGACGCTGCCCCCACACCCCGCGCCCCCTCCGAGGAGATGGGATTTATCTACCAGTTTCGAGGTGTTCCTTGGAGCCATTCCCTTACACAGGCGCGCGGCCCGGCCCGTCGGTCCGTTTAGGCGCCGCCACGGCGTCCGCGCTAGCCTTGCATTCTATGGTTGACGTCGAACGGTTCCGGGTCCTGCTGCACGAGGAACGTGACCGGAAGCTTGCCCTCCTGCCCACCCTTCATGGCGCCCCGATTCCGGAGGGCCGGCTGGAGGCCGCGCCCTGGGCCCCGCATTGCATCGGGCACGCCCCGGGCCGGGCATGACCGGGCTCGGCCTGCCCGCGGAACCGAACCTCGCCGTGACATGGTGGGAGCGGATCGTTGCAGGTTTCTCGCACGCTCCCAGTCCGCACGTGACCAGCACCGAGCTCGTCGTCGTGATCGTGCTGGCCGTCGCACTGTCCTTACCCCGCCTGACGTGGCGCTACTTTGGCCTGCTTGGCACCGTGACCCACGAACTCGGCCACGCGTTTGCCGCCCTGACCACCGGCCAGCGGCTCGGCGGCATCCGGCTGGGCCTGGACCACTCCGGCACCACCACGACGTACAGCAGGAGCCGGCTCTCGGCCGCCTGGTCGACCTTTTGGGGCTACCCGGTCCCCGCCGTCGTCGGCGCCCTGATGGTGTGGTGCGGTTTCAACGGCTGGGGCCCGGCCGCGATGTCAGTGGGCACGCTGATCCTGCTGGCCTCATTCCTCTTCCTCCGCAACGGCGTCGGGCTCCTCATCACCGCCGCAGCGGTGCTGGCCGCCGCGCTGCTGGTGCTGTTCGTGCCGCCGGCGTTCAACGGACACGTCCTGATCGTGCTCGGACTCGCGCTCCTGGTCGCTGCCGTCCGGGACCTCGGCAAACTCGCCAACGTCCATCTGCGGCACCGTGAGAGGCTGCCGACGTCGGACGCCTATCTCCTGGCCCGGGCTACCTCTGTTCCCGCCGTGATGTGGATTACCCTCTTCGCCGCGGTAGTGGCCGGTGCCTGGTGGTTTGCCTGGCAGCCGATGGCGCCGGTGTTCACGGCACTGTAGCAACGGAGTTCGGGCCATCTAATTCCCGGCCTTAGGCTGGGACCATGAGCCAGACTACCCACACCGACGATCCCGGATTCAGCACCAAAGGCGCCTAYGTGACCGGCGGCGCGGAATTCACCCGGGACACCAAYTACATTGAGGACCGGATCACCCGGGACGGCGCACCGGGGAGCAACGGAGAGCCGGGCTGGCCGGTGGAGCCGGAACGATACCGCCTCATCGCGGCGCGCGCGTGCCCATGGGCCAACCGCACAGTGATCGTGAGGCGGTTGCTCGGCCTGGAGGACGTCATCTCGCTCGGCCAGCCCGGCCCCACCCACGACGTCCGGTCCTGGACGTTTGACCTGGACCCGGACGGCACGGACCCCGTCCTGGGGATCGAGCGCATCCAGGACGCCTACTTCCGCCGCTTCCCCGACTACCCCCGCGGGATCACCGTCCCGGCGATCGTGGACGTTCCGAGCGGACAGGTAGTTACGAACGACTTTGCCCAGATCACGCTCGACTTTTCCACGGAATGGGCACAGTTCCACCGGGCCGGGGCGCCGCAGCTGTACCCGGAGCACCTGAGGGATGAGATCGACGCCGTCAACAGGCGCGTCTTCACCGAGGTGAACAACGGCGTCTACCGGTGTGGCTTTGCCGGTTCCCAGAAGACGTACGACGCCGCCTACGACCGGCTCTGGACGGCCCTGGACTGGCTCGAAGAACGGCTGGCAGGGCAGCGGTACCTTGTGGGCGACACCATCACCGAGGCAGATGTCCGCCTGTTCACCACACTGGCCCGCTTCGACGCCGTCTACCACGGCCACTTCAAGTGCAACCGGCAAAAGCTCAGCGAAATGCCGGTCCTGTGGGCTTACGCCCGCGATCTGTTCCAGACGCCCGGATTCGGCGACACCACCGACTTCGTCCAGATCAAGCAGCACTACTACATCGTCCATGAGGACATCAATCCCACCGGAGTGGTCCCCCGCGGCCCCGAACTGGGCAACTGGCTCTCGGAACACGGCCGCGAAGCGCTGGGCGGCCGGCCGTTCGGCACCGGCACACCGCCGGGACCGGTCCGCGCCGGCGAAGAGGTCACCCCCGGACACGGCGCCGCCTGAGCGGTCCCCCGGCCGGTCCGTCACTGAAGTGACCCCAGCCACGGCTGGTTAGTCCACTTGTCGCAGCACGCTTCCGGCCCTAGGGTGAGCCGGGATGGTCACCCCAGAAAAGACAGCCGGCAGCCCACCCTCCGCGCCGCGCCGATGGTCCCGCAACCTTTCCCATGCCGTCTCCGCGGCAATTCTGTGGCCCCGGCTCCAGCTGGCCCTGAAGGCGGGACTGGCCGCGGGCATCGCCTTCGCGATCGCTCCCTTCATGCCCGGCTCCGCTGCGGAGTATCCGTACTACGCCCCGCTCGGCGCCCTGGTGGCCATGTACGAGAACGTTGCCGGTTCCATGCGCCAGGGCCTCCAGACGCTCGTCGGCCTGGCGATCGGCGTCGGCCTCGCGTTCATGCTCTTCAGCCTCGGTTCGCCCACTCCGCTCACGGTCGCCCTGGTCATGGCCCTGGGCGTAATCCTGGCCGGGCTGCCGAAGATCGGCTCGGGCCGGGACTGGATCCCGACGGCGGCGCTCCTGGTGCTGCTGGTCGGCGGACATAATCCGGACACGTTCTCCTTCGGGTACCTCTTCCAGATGGGCGTCGGCGTCACGGTGGGCATCATCGTGAACCTGCTGGTCTTCCCGCCGCTGCATTTCCGGGCCGCCGCCCTGAGCATCGCGGAATTGCGCCAGGCCCTCGCCCAGCAACTCTGGGACATGGGCAAGGCCCTGAAGGAAAGCTGGCCGCCGGAACATCAAAACTGGTCGCGCCGCTCGGAAGCGCTCGCGGCACACGCCCGGTCCGTGCGCCTCGCCGTGGAGAAGGCCGACGCCAGCCGTCAGGCCAATCCCCGCCGCCACCTGCATCCGCACGACTTGGACCTCGATTACCGGAGCCTGCGGGACCTCGAGCGGCTGACGTTCCACGTCCAGGACGTGACCCAGGTGCTCTCCGAGGTCATCTGGGACGAGGACACCCCGTTCGTGATTCCGGACGCCTACGCGGCGCCCCTCGCGGACGCCCTGTCCTCCGTCGGCGACGTCCTCCGTGCCATGGAGGAAGAACAGCCCGAACGCCAGGCCGAGCTGGCCGTCACCGCCGATGCGGGGATCAACGAACTCACCGCCCGGCTGGGCTCCGAAGAGCACAGCAAGGATGCCCCGAGCGCGGTGGAATCCATCCTCCTGAGCCTGCACCGGATGCTGAAGGTGGCCACGCCCGGCAGGCCAGAGGCACAACCCGGGGCCCAACCGGCGGCATAGGTCGGGCATAGGTCACAACAGGCCAACCCGCCCGCAGGCCAGGCAACGGAGCGCACCGCCAGCCGGGAAGGCGACCGGCAGGAACGACGGCGGCTACGGCAGCGCCGCGACGGAACCGCTGAAGTGCCGGCGCCCGGAGAGTGCGTTCCACGCCACGTAGTCAGAGCGCCGCCAGGCGCCGCCGTCGGCCTGCATGCTACTGATGTCCAGCGCCACCCGGGCCGGCAGGAACACCGGCGCCTCGAACGCCACATCCCAGCTGAACGAATCCCCCCTGACGGCGCCGACGTCGGCCAGCGCCCGCGACGCCAGGTACATGCCGTGGGCAAGGGAACGGCGGAGCCCCAGCGCCTTGGCGGTCAGGACGCTGAGATGGATGGGGTTGAAATCGCCTGACACGGCCGCGTAGGCGCGACCGGTGTCGACGCCCAGCTGCCACAGGGCCGTCGGATCCGGCACCGAGAACGGCGGCGGCGTCACGGGCACCGAGGGCTTGTCGATCCCGGGAAGGAACACGCCCTTGGCCAGATAGGTCGAGACCCCGCGCCAGCTGAGGTCCTCCTGCCCTGCGGCACGGACCTCCGCCACGAGATCGAGCTGCGTGCCGGCCCGGTGCCCGCGCAGGTTCTCCACCCGGGCCCGGATGTCCAGGGCCTGGCTGAACAGAACCGGCGCGGACTGCACCACCTTGTTGTTCAGGTGGATCATGCCGAGCAGCGGCAGCGGGAAATCGTCCCGGTTCATGACGCTCATGGCCAGCGGAAACGCCAGGGCATGGATAAAGCCGGCGGGGAGCACGTCGCTCGCGCTCTCGCCGATTAGGTGCTGATAGGCGGTCAGGTTGGCTACGTCCGCCTTTACGCCACGGACCTCGTGAGTGTAGGCCGGCAGTTCGGTGCCACCGTGGGTGCCCAACACGCGGCGACGTGCCGCAGCGGCCGCCGCGTTGACGTAGAGCTTGGACAGGGCAGGCATCTCGCCCAGGATGACGGTCTGGGAACCGCTCATGCGCCGACCAGGTTTTGCCCGCAGACCCGCAGCACCTCCCCGGAGATTCCGCCCGCGTCGTCACTGGCCAGGAACGCGATGGCCTCGGCGACGTCGCCCGGCTGCCCGCCCTGCTGGAGGGAATTGAGCCGCCGGGCCACTTCGCGGGTGGCGAAGGGGATCCTGGCGGTCATCTCGGTTTCGATGAATCCCGGGGCCACGGCGTTGATGGACCCGCCGCGCTCACCGATCAGCGGAGCCGTGGCGCGCACCATACCGATTACGCCAGCCTTGGACGCGGCATAGTTGGTCTGGCCGCGGTTTCCGGCGATGCCGCTCGTGGAGGCCACGGACACTATGCGGGGCGATTCGCCGAGGTGCTCCGAGGCCAGGAGTGCCTCGTTGATCCGCAGCTGCGCGGCGATGTTGACGCCGATCACGGAGTTCCAGCGGCCCGCGTCCATGTTGGCCAGCAGCTTGTCACGGGTGATTCCGGCGTTGTGGATCATGATGTCCAGCCGGCCGTGGCGTGCCGCAGCGTGCTCGATAATCCGCTCCCCGGCGTCCTCGCGGCTGATGTCCAGCTGCAGCGCGGTCCCGCGGACCTCGTTGGCCACCTCCGCAAGGTGGTCCCCGGCCGCCGGGATGTCGACGAGGATCAGCGTGGCGCCGTCGCGGTGCAGGGTGCGGGCGATAGCGGCCCCGATTCCCCGGGCGGCGCCGGTCACGACGGCCACCTTGCCGGCCAGCGGCTTGTCGACGGCGTCTGGCAGCTGTCCCGCGCCGGAGCTGACGGTCAGGAACTGCCCGTCCACGAAGGCCGAGCGGCCCGACAGGAAGAACCGCACTGCACCGAGGGTTCCGGGGCTGGTGGTCCCGGCGCCGTCGGCGAGCAGGATGCCGTTCCCGGTGGCGCCGGCGCGGAGTTCCTTCGCCAGGGACCGCAGGAGACCGTCCACGCCCTGCCGGACCGCTGCCGTCGCCGGATCCGCGGCGGTATGCGCCGTGCGGGACACGGTGATGACGCGGCTGTTCCGGGCGAGATCACGCAGGGAGCCGGCGGCGGTGAGAACCGGTATCTCCAGGTCGGCGGGGTGGGCCAGTTCGTCCAGGACCAGGATGATGGCGCCGAGCTTTTCCCTGGGTATCGCGTGGCGGCGGACATCCAGGTTCCAGGCCAGGAGTGTGGCGGCGAGGTCGTCGGCGCCCCTGGTTGACCCCTGGACAAGGACGGGACCTTCGATGAGTGGGACGCCGGGCTGGTACCGCCGAAGGCCCACCGGCTGTGGGAGCCCGAGCCGCTTGGCGATGTCCTTGCCGAGTCCGTGGCTGACGAACTGCGTGTATTTGTCGCTCATCCGATGTTCCTTAGAGTGCTTCGAGGATCGCGACGACGCCCTGGCCGCCGGCGGCGCAGATGGAGACAAGACCGCGGGCAGGGCGACCGTTGACCTGGCCGGTGGCGTGGAGGGTCTTGGCCAGCGACGCCACGATCCGGCCGCCGGTGGCAGCGAAGGGGTGTCCGGCGGCGAGCGATGAGCCGTTGACGTTCAGTTTGGAACGGTCGATGCTGCCGAAGGCACCGTCCAGGCCGAGGCGGGTGCGGCCGAATTCCTCGTCCTCCCAGGCGGCCAGGGTGCTCAGCACCGTGCCGGCGAAGGCCTCGTGGATCTCGAAGAAGTCGATGTCCTCGAGGGTGAGGTTGTGCCGTGCGAGCAGCCGCGGCACCGCGAACGCCGGCGCCATGAGAAGCCCGTCCTTGCCGTGGACGAAGTCGACGGCGGCAGCCTCGCCGTCGACTACGGTGGCGAGCTTGGGGAGGTCGTGGGCGTCGGCCCATTCCTCGGAGGCGAGCAGCACGGTGGAGGCGCCGTCGGTCAGCGGGGTGGAGTTGCCGGCCGTCATGGTCGCCTCGGCGCCGAGGTTTTTGCCGAATACGGGCTTAAGCGTGGCCAGCTTCTCCAGGCTGGTATCGGCCCGCAGGTTCGAGTCGCGGCTCAGGCCTCGGTAGGGGGTCAGGAGGTCGTCGAAGAAGCCGGCGTCGTAGGCTGCGGCAAGGTTCCGGTGGCTGTTGAAGGCGWGCTCATCCTGGGCCTCGCGTGTGATCTTCCACTGTGCAGTGGTCAGCGCCTGGTGCTCGCCCATGGACAGTCCGGTCCGCGGCTCCCCCGTGTTCGGGGCATCGGGGGCCAGGTCCTTGGGCCGGAGCCGGCTGAGCACCTGCAGCTTCCGGGACACCGTTTTGGCGCGGTTGAGGTCCAGGAGCACCTCGCGGAGTCCTTCGCTGACGGCGATGGGGGCGTCGGAGGCCGAGTCGACGCCGCCGGCGATTGCGGACTCGATCTGGCCCAGCTTGATCTTGTTGGCCAGGCCGAGCACCGTTTCAAGGCCGGTGGCGCAGGCCTGCTGGAGGTCGTATGCCGGTGTCTCGGCGGAAAGGGCCGAGCCGAGCACTGCCTCCCGGGTGAGGTTGAAATCACGGGAGTGCTTCAGGACAGCTCCGGCAGCGACTTCTCCGATCCGCTCATCCTGGAGGCCGAAGCGGGCGATCAGTCCGTCCAGGGCGGCGGTCAGCATGTCCTGGTTAGAGGACTTGGTGTACGCGCCGCCGGTSCGGGCGAASGGGATGCGGTTGCCGCCCACCACCACAGCCTTGCGGAGCCGCGCCGAGGCGGCGGGCGCCTCCCCTGCTGCGGCTGGTGCGGCACCTGATTCGGCGGCTGGTTGGGGGCGGGGCACTGACTGTCCGTTGACGGACATGGGCTGTCTCCTTCAATCAAAGCGGTTACCGATACCCAGCGTACCTGATACGCTGGGTATCGTGAACATCTCCGACGCAACCGCGCCCGCCGGGCACACCGCCGTCGACGGCCGCGCTTCCCGCTGGCAGTCGCACCGCGAGGAACGGCGGCGGGAGCTCATCAAATCGGCCCGGCGGGCAGTGCACGCCCTTGGCAGCGACGCGTCCATGGAGGACATCGCCGCGGCCGCGGGAACGTCGAAGTCTGTCTTCTACCGCTATTTCGGCGACAAAGCCGGGCTCCAGCAGGCCGTCGGCGAGGTGGTCCTAAGCCAGATGCAGCGGCGCATCCAGGAGGCGGCCCAGAGCGCCCAGACTCCCCGCGAAGGCCTGTTCGCCATGGTGTCCGCCTACCTGCAGATGGCCGAGACCAGCCCGAATGTCTATACCTTCGTCACCCGCCACGCCCCGGGCGAAGCGGATGCCGCCAGCGCGCCGGTTTCCACCGCCGGGGCGTTGAGCCACTTCTTCGCCGCCATTAGCGACATGATTGCCCGGCCCATGCGCAGCCACCTGGGCAGCGGCCAGGACAAGGAAGCCGTGATCGGCTACTGGCCGAACGCCGCGATCGGCCTGGTTCGGAACGCCGGAGAGCAGTGGCTGGCCAGCCCGCCCGGCCCCGCCAAGCCGGACCAGGAAGCCATGGCCCGGCAGATCACGGACTGGCTCTGCTTCGGAATCGCCCCCGAACTGCAGTCAACGGCCCCGGCGCAGGCCGGTCCATCGAACCCGGGCGACCCGGCGGGCGAGGACACGGCCCAGCCCGGACACGCCGGTCCCACGCCTACGAACTGAATTGCCAGCACTAGAGATTGTCAGAACCAAAGAAGGAAATCGACATGACTGAACTAGCCGACCGCACCACCGGCAACGCGCCACGCCGCAACACGACCCCGGCCGAACCCACAGCAGCCGGCCGCGCCGGCGCGCAACCCGGCTCCCGACCCGGCTCCGCTGAAGCGCCCGCCGTCGACGTCGCGGCCCTGGGCAAACAGCTGCTCGGCCAGTGGGCCGACATCCGCCTGACGTCCAGGGCCCTCGCCGGCCGCCCGGAACTGCACAAGATCGAGGGGCTGACCCACACCGAGCACCGCCAACGCGCGTTCGGACAGCTCAAGATCCTCGTCGACAATGGTGCCGTCCACCGCGCCTTCCCGGTCTCCGTGGGCGGCTCGGACGATCACGGCGGGAACGTGGCCGGCTTCCAGGAGCTGGTCATCGCCGACCCGTCACTGCAGATCAAGGCCGGCGTCCAGTGGGGACTCTTCGGCTCCGCCGTGAACCACCTCGGCACCGCCGACCACCACGCCAAGTGGCTGCCGGGCATCATGAGCCTGGAGATCCCGGGCTGCTTCGCCATGACCGAGACCGGCCACGGATCCGACGTCGCGAGCATCGCCACCACCGCCACCTACGACCCCGGAGCCGGGGAGTTCGTAGTCCACACGCCGTTCCGGGCCGCGTGGAAGGACTACATCGGCAACGCCGCCTCCGATGGCCTGGCCGCCGTCGTGTTCGCCCAGCTGGTGACAAAGGGCGTCAACCACGGCGTGCACGCGTTCTACATGGACCTCCGGGACCCCGAGACCAAGGAGTTCCTGCCGGGCATCGGCGGAGAGGACGACGGCGTCAAGGGCGGCTTGAACGGCATCGACAACGGCCGGCTGCACTTCACCCAGGTCCGGATCCCGCGCACCAACCTGCTGAACCGCTACGGCGACGTCGACGCTGAGGGCAACTACACCTCCCCCATCGCCAGCCCGGGCCGCCGCTTCTTCACCATGCTCGGCACGCTGGTCCAGGGCCGGGTCTCGCTCGACGGCGCCGCCGTGACGGCGTCGAAGCTGGCCCTGAAAACCGCCATCCAGTACGCCACGGAACGCCGGCAGTTCAATGCCTCCTCCCAGACCGACGAGGAGGTCCTGCTCGACTACCAGCGGCACCAGCGCCGGCTCTTCACCCGGCTGGCCACCACGTACGCCGCGAGCTTCGCCAGCGAGCAGCTGCTGCAGAAGTTCGACGACGTCTTTTCGGGCCGTCACGACACCGACGAGGACCGGCAGGACCTCGAAACCCTCGCGGCCGCCCTCAAGCCGCTCAGCACCTGGCACGCCCTGGACACCCTGCAGGAATGCCGCGAGGCCTGCGGCGGCGCCGGCTTCCTGATCGAGAACCGCTTCGCCTCGCTCCGCGCAGACCTGGACGTGTACGCCACGTTCGAGGGCGACAACACGGTCCTGCTCCAGCTGGTCGCCAAGCGCCTGCTGGCCGACTACGCCAAGGAATTCCGCAGCGTGAACTTCGGCGTGCTGGCCCGCTACGTCGTGGGCCAGGCCACCGGCGTCGCCATCCACCGCACCGGGCTTCGCGGCGTCGCCCAGTTCGTGGCGGACACCGGATCAGTGCAGAAGGCGGCCCTGGCAATCAAGGACGAAACCAGCCAGCGGACCCTGCTGACCGACCGGGTCCAGACCATGGTGGCGGAGGTCGCCTCAGCCCTCAAGGGCGCGAACAAGCTCCCGCAGGAGCAGGGCGCCGCCTTGTTCAACGCCCACCAGCACGAACTCATCGAAGCCGCCCAGGCCCACGCGGAGTTGCTGCAGTGGGAGGCCTTCACCGAGGCCCTCGGAAAAGTGACCGACCCCGGCACGCACAAGGTCCTGACGTGGCTGCGTGATCTCTTCGGCCTGTCCCTCATCGARAARAACCTGKCCTGGTACCTCATGAACGGCMGGCTYTCSATGCARCGSGSCCGCACCGTGGGYGAATACATCAACCGCCTSCTCGTSAAGATCCGYCCMCACGCCMTCGACCTSGTGGACGCCTTCGGCTACGGTCCGGAGCACCTCCGCGCGGAGATCTCCACCGGCGCGGAAAAGGCCCGCCAGGACGAGGCCCGGGACTACTTCCGGAAGCAGCGCGCCAGCGGCCAGGCACCCCTGGATGAAAAGATCCTGCTTGCCCGCGCGGCCAACGGGACAAAAGGCTCCGGCGCACGGGCCACCCGCTAACAGATCCGCGCCAACTGAACCGGCCGGATTACGACGACGGCGCCGCCCCCTCAGCCGGGGCGGCGCCGTCGTCGTTCTGCTGTTTGAATGCTTTGTCAGGAGTCCTTGTTTAGCGCCGATTTGTCGAGCACCGATTTGTCGAGCACTGATTTGTCTAGCACCGAGCGGTAGACCTCGAGTGTGGTCTCGGTGATGGACTCCCAGGAGAAGTGCTCCTCGGCCCTGCGCCGGCCGGCCACGCCCATGGCGCGCGCCCGGGCGGGATCGGACACCACGTCGATGAGTGCCTCGGCAAAGTCGGTGACGAACTTCTCCGGGTCCAGCGGGATGCCAGTACCGTCGGTGACCTGTTCGATCGGGACGAGCAGTCCGGTCTCGCCGTGCTGGACAACTTCGGGGATGCCTCCGGTGGCGCTTGCCACGACGGCGGCGCCGCACGCCATCGCCTCGAGGTTCACGATGCCCAGCGGCTCGTAGATGGACGGGCACGCGAACGCCGTCGCGTGGCTCAGCACCTGGATGACCTCCTTGCGGGGAAGCATCCGCTCGATCAGGATCACGCCGCTGCGCTGGCTCTGCAGCTCCTCGATCAGGCGTGCCGTTTCGGCCGCCAGCTCCGGCGTGTCCGCGGCACCCAGGCACAGGACGAGCTGGACGTCGGCCGGGAGCTTGGCGGCGGCCCGCAACAGGTACGGAACGCCCTTCTGCCGGGTGTTCCGGCCGACGAAGACTACGCTGGGCCGGTCCGGATCGATGCCGAGCGCACGGATGATGTCATCGTCCTCGTCCCGGGTCCAGTGGCTGACATCGATGCCGTTGTGGACCACCCTGACCTTGGCCGGGTCAACGTCCGGGTAGCTGCGCAGGATGTCCTGGCGCATCCCTTCCGAGACGGCGATGATGGCGGCGGCGGCCTCATAGGCGGTCTTTTCGACCCAGGAGGAGACGGCGTACCCGCCACCGAGCTGCTCGGCCTTCCACGGTCGCAGCGGCTCCAGGCTGTGGGCGCTAAGGACATGCGGGATGCCGTGGAGCAGCGACGCGATATGTCCGGCCATGTTGGCGTACCAGGTGTGGGAGTGGACGAGATCCGCCCCGGCGATGTCCGGGACGATCCTCAGGTCCACCCCGAGGGTCTGGATGGCGGCGTTTGCTGAACCCAGGTCTTCGGGCACGGAGTACGACGTGACAGTCGCCCCGTGATACCCGGGCTCACGGGGCGCRCCGAAGGCACGCACCTGTAGGTCCACATGTTGGGCCAGCA
The DNA here is from genome assembly GCF_056395825.1 of Arthrobacter sp. 05T47. Lineage (NCBI taxonomy): Bacteria > Bacillati > Actinomycetota > Actinomycetes > Micrococcales > Micrococcaceae > Arthrobacter > Arthrobacter sp. 05T47. Next base: position 88,824 of record NZ_JBFTKG010000014.1, read on the forward strand.
CCCTGCTGAGCTCGGCCACATGGACTCCGGCGCCGCCGTAGATTTCCGGCGGGAATTCTTTAGTCACAATATCTATTCGCACATGCACCAAGGTAGTCGTTACGGTGGAACTGATCTAGTGTGAAGASGTTCGGGMAYRCCGGACWGTTTTGGGGAGYAACGAAGGCGTTCAGGAGCKATCACYATGCCGCATCARAAGAAAGTCTTGGCMATTGTCCTCGCAGGTGGCGAGGGAAACCGGCTCATGCCGTTGACGGCGGACCGGGCCAAGCCGGGCGTGCCCTTTGCCGGGAGCTACCGGCTTATTGACTTTGCCCTTTCCAATCTTGTGAATTCCCGGTATCTGCAAATTGTGGTGCTGACGCAATACAAGTCGCACAGCCTTGACCGGCACATTTCCGAAACGTGGCGTTTGTCCACCCAATTGGGCAACTACGTGGCCTCCGTGCCGGCCCAGCAGCGCGTCGGCAAGAGCTGGTTCCTGGGCAGCGCCAACGCCATCTACCAGTCCCTGAACCTGATCCATGACGCCAATCCCGACATCGTCGTCGTGGTCGGCGCAGACCACGTCTACCGGATGGACTTCTCCCAGATGGTGGCCCAACACGTGGCCAGCGGGGCCAAGGCAACTGTGGCCGCCGTCCGCCAGCCSCTSCACATGGCSGACCAGTTCGGCGTSATCGAAACGGACGCGGAGAACCCGGACAAGATCGCCGCGTTCGTCGAAAAGCCGTCCTCGACGCCGGGYCTCGCGGCCGATCCGAGCCAGTTCCTGGCCTCCATGGGCAACTACGTGTTCGACGCCGACGCCCTGGTCGAAGCCCTCCACGTCGACGCCGAGCGCCTGGACACCAAGCACGACATGGGCGGGGACATCATCCCCTACTTCGTCACCAAGGGTGAGGCCGGCGTTTACGACTTCACCCTCAACGACATTCCCGGATCGACCGAACGGGACCGCACCTACTGGCGCGACGTCGGCACCATCGACTCGTTCTACGACGCCCACATGGACCTCATCTCCCCCGTCCCGGTGTTCAACCTCTATAACTCCGAGTGGCCGATCTACACCCGGCAGAGCGTCTCGCCGCCGGCCAAGTTCGTGCGMGGCAAATCCAACACGGTAGGCACCGCCCTCGATTCCATCGTGGCCAACGGCGTCGTCGTCTCCGGCGGCATCGTGGAGGGCTCCGTTCTCTCCAACGACGTCTACGTCGGCACGTCCAGCCGGGTCCTGGATTCYGTCCTGATGGACAAGGTCAATGTGGGCGAGGGCGCGGTGATCAAGCGTGCCATCCTCGACAAGAACGTCAAGGTSCCTGCCGGGGCCGCGATCGGCCTCGACCCCGARCTGGAYCGYGCCCGCGGATTCAAGGTCACCGACTCCGGAATCACGGTCCTGTCCAAGGGGCAGCTGGTSCCGGATCCCAGCGACGCGGAACGTGCGCTCTCGGCCGCCAACCTGCGCCTGGTGCCGTCGGCCGTTCTTTCCGCCACGGAAAACTGGCCAGAAATGCGGGAGTCWGTGGACAAGGTCGCAGATGTGCAGGCCGCCGCCGTAGGTGCRGACGCTTCCGGCAAGCAAACTCCCACGGCATAGCCCGGCGGGGGGGCCCGGCGCCGGCGTCAGGCCGGGCTCCCCGCACCCTGTAAAATTAGGGCAATGAGCTCCCCCGATCTGTCCTCCGATCTCCCCCCTGCCGAGCCTGGCGTTGCCGGGTCCGGCGCTGCCGAGTTGACCCCGGAGGARATCCGCGCCTGCCTGAAGGTCCTGAACACGATCCACGCCTACGACGAGGAGCACCCGGACTACGTTTCCGTGCGCCGCGCCACCGGGAAGATGTTCAAGGCCGTCAAGCGCCACCGGCGGGTCAGCAAGCGCGACGAGATCGCCGAAGCGGACCGCGCCGTGATCGCCCAGACGGCGACTGCAGCCCCCGACAGGATCGACGACGAGACGCGCGGCAACAAGCTTGCCCCGTCCGCAACCGGCGAGATCGCAGGGCACCTGATCAGGTCCCGGCCGTGCTACATCTGCAAGCAGCACTACACGCAGGTGGACGCCTTCTATCACCAGCTGTGCCCCGAATGCGCATCCTTCAGCCACACCAAGCGCGACGCCCGGACCGATCTGACCGGCCGCAGGGCCCTCCTCACCGGTGGCCGGGCCAAGATCGGCATGTACATCGCGCTCCGGCTCCTGCGCGACGGCGCCCACACCACCCTCACCACCCGGTTCCCCAAGGACGCTGCCCGCCGCTTCGCCGCGATGGARGACAGCGCCGACTGGCTGCACCGGCTCCGGATCGTGGGCATCGACCTCCGCGACCCGTCCCAGGTGATGGCCCTGACAGATTCGCTCGACGCCGCGGGGCCGCTGGACATCATCATCAACAACGCGGCCCAGACCGTACGCCGCTCCGGAAACGCCTACAAGCCCCTCGTGGACGCCGAGGACGAGCCGCTGCCCGCCGCCCTGCAGGCCGCCAACGGCGGACCCGAGCTTGTCACATTCGGCCACGCCCATGACAAGCACCCGCTTGCCCTGGCCAGCACCGTGCTCGAACACCCCGTGCTCGCCGGGGACGCGATCACCTCMCTGGCGYTGTCCACCGGTTCCGCATCGCTGGAGCGCATTGCCTCCGGYACSGCCATCGACGCCGGCGGACTGGTGCCGGACCTCGCCACCATCAACAGCTGGACCCAGGTGGTGGACGAGGTGGACCCACTCGAGATGCTCGAAGTGCAGCTGTGCAACGTGACRGCTCCGTTCCTGCTGGTCAGCCGGTTGCGYGGGGCCATGAAGCGCTCCACCGCCCGGCGGAAGTACATCGTCAACGTCAGYGCCATGGAGGGCCAGTTCTCCCGCGCCTACAAGGGCCCCGGGCACCCSCACACCAACATGGCCAAGGCGGCGCTGAACATGATGACGCGCACCAGCGCCCAGGAAATGCTCGACGCCGACGGCATCCTCATGACTGCCGTGGACACGGGCTGGATCACGGACGAACGGCCRCACTACACCAAGGTCCGCCTCATGGAAGAGGGCTTCCACGCACCCCTTGACCTGGTTGACGGCGCGGCCCGCGTKTACGACCCCATCGTGATGGGCGAGACCGGCGAGGACCAGTACGGCGTCTTCCTGAAGGACTACAAGCCCAGTCCCTGGTGACCGGCGGCCCGCGSGGCGTACGGCACGCACGTGCGCACCGCGGGTCTTATGGCCCTAATCGAGGTCCKGGACGGTCCGTAACGTGGCTCCACATGGACACCACCTCGCCCACGCCGGACTACTCGCTGACCATGGACCAGTGCTGGGCCCTGTTCGATACCGAAGTCGTGGGGCGCGTGGCAYTGATCGTGGACAGCCATCCGGAGATCTTTCCGGTGAATTTCGTGCTGGAGCGGCGGAGGATTGTCTTCCGCACCTCCGGCGGGACGAAGTTGTGGGGYGCCATCACGGGCAAGCCGGTGGCATTCGAGATCGACGGCTATGACGCCCCYGGCGAGTCGGCCTGGAGCGTGATGGCCCGCGGCGAAGCCGAGCTCATCGAAAGCCAGGACGAGAAGGAYGCGGCGGACGCCCTGCTCCTGGAGCCCTGGCAGCCGGGCGAGAAGGCCTACTACGTACGTGTGGCGCCCAAGGCGCTCACCGGTCGGCGCTTCAAGGTCAACAGGCCCGATCTGTGGAMCACGCGCCTGTCCGATCCGCGGCGCKCTTCATTCGAGTAAGGCACGGCATTCGAGYCAGGCAYGGCGCGGGCGTCAGGCCTTCTYCRATGCGTGCACCACCAGCACGGGGCAATGAGCGTGCGCCACACAGGCGGAGCTGACCGAACCCAGCAGCAGGCCGCCGAACCCGCCGCGGCCGCGGCGGCCGAGCACGAGCATGTCCGCCGACTTGCTCTCCTCGATGAGGATGTTGCGGGGGTGGCCCTGGACGAGGCGGATCTCGACGTTCCCAGGAGTCTCTGGGCCGAAGGCYTTYGCTACCGCCTCGTTGAGGATCTCYCCGGCCCGGACRTCRAAGTCGCCGATGCCGACGGCGACGTAGCCGTCGTACACGGGCGGATAGTCCCAGCACGCCAASGCGACCACTTTGGCSGACARGGGCACKGCGAGGCCCTGGGCCTGCCGCAGCGCCTCCACCGAAGCCTCCGAGCCGTCTACGCCTACAACGATCGTGCGCACGTCCCTGGCTTCGTTCATTGGTGATCCTTACSCTCGTGCCGGCCGGACATCCTGCCCGGTTTGGCGACGCTYCYATAATTTCGCCCGGCCCTCCAGGCGGCTAGGGCCAAAAGACATCCAGCCATCGGTCCGGCGCCGRCCCGGGGCGCAGGCGGAAGCCAGCGAAGGCGGTACGGACGGCGGCCGGAGCCGGCCGGCTGGGCACTATGACCCTTGTCCGTGGCCCCGCCGTGCAGAAGAATGGCAGGGCTGGGGTACGACGATGAACTACAGGATCAAGCGGTCCACCAAGCGGCCGGACGGGAGAATCATGATTGCCTGGGCAGACGCAGGTCTCACTGCATCCGAGGGTATGCAGTCGGTGATGCGCGTCTTTATCCTTGATGACCACGAGCTCGTCAGGCGCGGGCTCCAGGAACTCCTCGAAGGCGAAGGGTTCGTGGTGGTTGGCAGTTCCGGCTCCGCGGTGGAGGCGACGCGCCGGATTCCCGCCCTGCACCCCGATGTCTGTGTGCTGGACGCCCGCCTTCCGGACGGGACCGGMATTGAAGTCTGCCGCGACGTGCGGTCAGTGGACCCGTCCTTGAACTGCATCATCCTGACGAGTTTCGACGACGAACAGGCCCTCCGCGGCGCTGTCCTGGCCGGCGCGCGCGGATATGTGCTTAAGGAGATCGGCGGAACGGACCTGATCGGCGCCCTGCGGCGGGCAGCAGCGGGCGAGTCCCTCTTCGATGAGGGCGTCGCCGCTGGCGTCGTGGACAGCCTGGTAGAGGCCGAGGAAGTTGACCCCCGTACGGCCTCCCTCACACCGCAGGAACGCAAGGTACTGGAACTGGTGGGCGGCGGACTGACGAACCGGCAGATTGCCGCGGAAATGTTCCTGGCGGAAAAGACCGTCAAGAACTATGTATCCTCACTGCTGGCCAAGCTCGGATTCGAACGCCGCACCCAGGCAGCGGTCTTCATCGCCAGCCCGGCATATCCGGTGGCCTCCGCCGGGAGTGCCACCGACGGGACGCGGCCGCACAGCGTTAGGTAGGCGCCGTTCGGGGGCGTCGCCCAAGGGTACCGATTAAAGCGGCACCGACTTAAAGCGGCACCGACCATTCCAGGCTGGTCCCGGCGTCGGGCGCGCTCGTGATGGTGCATTCGCCGTCGAGCATCCGCGCACGGTCCTCGAGATTGCTCAGCCCGTTGCGCTTTCCTGGCTGGGCAAATCCGGCGCCGTTGTCGCTGATCACCACCGTCACGCGGCCCTTGACAACGGCAACCGAGACCGAGATGGTGTCCGCCCCGGAGTGCCGGATGGCGTTGCTGAGCCCTTCGGAGACWACCGCCACGACRTTGTCCGCCTTATCCGGCGTCACGGCATCGACGGGTCCTGTGATGGTCAGGCGCGGGGCGAAGGGCATGGATTTCGAGGAGCTCCGGGTGACCCGGCGGATCCGGCCGCTCAGCAGTTCAGTAACGCCGGTGTTGCTCTTCAGCGAGTAGATGGTGTCACGCAGGCTGCGGATCGCCTCGTCGAGTTCGCCGGTGATGTTGCGGATGCGCTCCATCGCCAGCTCCTCCCKGGTGAACCGGGTGAGGCTTTGCACGCTCAGTCCGGCCGCGAACAGCCGCTGGATGACGAGGTCGTGSAGGTCGCGGGCGATCCTGTCCCGGTCCGTGAAGACCAGGAGCTCTTCKCGCAGCCGGTGCACGCGGGAMAGTTCCAGGGCCAGGGCCACGTGGGAGCCGAAGACGGCGCCCATTTCGATGTCTGTCCGGGTGTAGCGGACCGAATCCTTGTTCCGTGCCAGCAACAGCAGGCCGTGGTGGGCGCCCTGGGTGCTAAGGGCCACGGCCAGCAGCGGCCCGGTCACGCCGGCGTCGACCTCCCCGACCACCTCCGAGGCGTCGTCGAACAGCAGCGGYTCGCCGCCGTCGAGAACCTCTTCCAGGAGTTCTGATTCCAGGTGCAGTGACCGTCCCGAAAACGCGATGCCWCGCTCACCGGCAACACCGACCACCACGTGGGCAACGCCGTTGGCGGCGGGCGCCACCAGCAGGGCGAGGTCGGACGCGGACTCCTGGAGCGCGCGGCCGGCGATRGGATCCAGGCCGCCGGAGSTGTAGTCACGGTCCGTGCTCAGCATCAGCCCGGAGACGTCCATGCAGGCCTCCAGCCAGCGGGCCCTGCGGCGGGCGTCGTCGTAGAGCCTGGCATTCTCGATGGCCACGCCGGCGGCTGCCGCCAAGGCGACGGCCAGGGCCTCGTCCTCGGCGCTGAAGTCTTCGCCGCCTATTTTTTCCGTCAGGTACAGGTTCCCGAACACCACGTCGCGGACACGGACCGGGACCCCCAGGAACGACTGCATGGGCGGGTGGTGCGCCGGGAAGCCGTAGGCCTCGGGGTGCTGGCGAAGATCATGCAGCCGCAGCGGCCGCGGGTCCGTGATCAGSAGGCCGAGCACGCCATGGCCGGTCGGCAGCGGACCGATCCGCCGGGCCAGYTCGCCATCGATACCGACGGTGATGAAGTGGCTGAGGGCGTGGTCATCACCGATCACTCCCAATGCACCAAACCGGGCATGCAGCARCCGGCAGGCCGATTCGACCACGCGTTCCAGGACGGCATCCAGGCTCAGGTCCTCGGCCAGGGCGACGACCGCTTCCAGCAGGCCRGCCATGCGTTCTTTGGATTGGAGCAGCTCTTCCGCGCGGGCGCCGAATCCCTTCAGAAGTTCCTCAACGGCAGAATTTGGCGCGGATACGGTATGGCCTGAACTCTCACCCGTTGACTGCATATTATTGCCCCCAATCGCTCCGGCCAATGTCGACGCTGACGGCCCTATGCCAGAATACCGTGAACCACTCAGGAAGGCCCAGATTTCGCAGCTTTTCCCGGAGCGTGGGTCCATTTGCCCTAGCCGACGTCRGCCCGTCCGCGTACGCTCTCGGGCATGACTACTGATTCGAACGCGGGCGGTCACGAGTCAAAGGACCAGGCCCAYACGGTGGAAAACCTCGAGCGTCACGAATGCTGGGAGCTATTGCGCAGCGTCTCGGTCGGCAGGCTGGCGGTGTGGGTGGACGATCATCCGGACATCTTCCCCCTCAACTACAAGGTGGATCACGGTTCGCTGGTCTTCCGGACCGCGGAGGGCACCAAGCTGCARGCGGCCACCGGGGACRCGCCGGTGGCGTTGGAAGCGGACGGCGTGGACGCGGACACCGGGGTCGCCTGGAGCGTTGTGGTTAAAGGCCAGGCCGCGCCSGTGCAGAACCCCCAGGARGTCATGGACACCGTKGGCCTGCTGCTGTTTCCGTGGCAGGCCGGCCAAAAGGAACACTTCGTCCGGATCACGCCGGACACCATCACCGGCCGGCGCTTCAAGGTGGTGCCGCCGATGACGTGGTGGACGCCGCTGGACGAYTCCACCCGCACCGGCCTCGAATAACCCCAAAACACAACATGCGCTRTCAGTTAGAGCTGCCCTGAGGGCGGCAGAGTCATATGGTCGCAGCAACGCTCTGATTGATGGAGCGTTAGATGGCCAGAGTGTTTTCCCTGGATGCGCGCACTGAATTCTTCGATTTGGTATGCGCAGGGATGTCGATCCTGGGTGCCGCCCGGCGTGTCGGTGCGTCGGGCGGCACCGGGACGAATTGGTGGGCCGAGTCTGGTCAGATGACCATAGTTATGGGTCCCGGCGGCGGTCTCGCGGATCCGGTTCCCGCCCCGGAAGGGCCGGGAGGGCGGGCCTTGAGCGCGGAGGAGCGGGGCATGATCCAGATGGGCCGGAGAAGTGGGCTCAGTTATGCCGGGATTGCCAAGGCGATCGGCCGCAACAAGTCCGTGGTCTGGCGTGAGGTGAACCGTAACACGGGCCCGGACAGGGAGTATTACGCCTCCGTGGCCCATGCGCGGGCCCACCAAGCCAGGCGCCGGCCCAAGCCGTTGAAACTCCTCCTGAACGAGCCGCTCTGCGGGCTGATCGGGGTGTGGATGGATGACGGGTGGAGCCCGAAACTAATCTCCTCGATGTTGGCGTTTCACTTCGGCGATGATCAGACTATGCAGGTGAGCCACGAGACGATCTACCAGGCGCTATACGTTCAAACCCGCGGAAGTCTGCGGGCGGACCTGGCGGAAAAGCTCAGCCTGAAACGGAAGAAACGCATCCCCCACACCGCGGACCGGCATAAGAACAGCCCCTACAAGGAAGCGTTCAAGATCAGTGAGCGGCCCGCCGAGGCCCAGGACCGGGCGGTCCCCGGGCACTGGGAAGGTGATCTCATCATCGGCTCCGACGGGACAGCGATCGGCACCCTTGTTGAACGCTCGACCCGGTTCACGATCCTCCTCCACCTCCCCGGGAACCACACCGCCGACACCGTTGCGGCCGCGATGATCCGGGAGATGGGCCAGCTCCCGGATCACCTGCGACGGTCGATCACCTGGGACCGGGGCTCGGAACTCGCGGAGTATGCCCGGATCCAGACCGCACTGGACACCACGCTCTACTTCTGCGACCCGCACTCACCTTGGCAACGCGGGTCCAACGAGAACACCAACCGCCTCCTCAGGTTCTGGTTCGAGAAAGGCTCAGACCTCTCCGTCCACACCCCCGAGGACCTCCGGCTGGTCGCCGCGAAACTCAACCGCCGGCCCCGGCCCACCCTCAACCTCGAAACCCCAGCCAGCCGGCTGAACCAGCTGCTGCACGCAGCCTAAACCCCGGCGTTGCTCCCACCAGTTGACTTTGCCGGCCTCATGGCAGCTCTAACTGACAGCGCAACGTGGGGGTGCCGGCAGGTCAGGCGACGCGGGTGATCTCCACGCTGACGGTCAGGGCCGACCCCCCGCCGCCGGACAGGATGCCCTTGAGCGGCGGAACGTCGCGGTAGTCGCGGCCCCGGGCCACGGTGACGTGGAAGTCCCCCGCCGGCTTGTGGTTGGTCGGATCCCAGCTGCGCCATTCGCCGTCCCACCACTCCAGCCACGCATGGGACTGGCCGGCCACGGTCTCGCCGAGCTCCGCCGTCGAGCGCGGGTGCAGGTAGCCGGACACGTAGCGGGCCGGGATCCCGCAGCTGCGCAGGGAGCCGATGGCGAGGTGCGCCAGGTCCTGGCAGACGCCCTGCCGCTGGGTCCAGGCCTGCTCGGCGTTGGTGGTGACGCCGGTGGAGCCCTTCATGTACGTCATCTCACCGCGCATCCACTCAAAGACCGCCATGGCGGCCTCGTGCGGGGACTTTCCCTCGACCACGCCGGGAATGATGCCGAGCACTTCGGAGCCGGGCCCCGTGAGCTGGGACTGGGGAATCCAGTCGCTGAACTGGTTGAGCGTCTCCGGGGCGGCCAGGACGTCCCATCCGACGATGTCGGCCTCGGCGGCGATCTTCTCGACCCGGTGCACCTCAACGGTGGTGGTGGACAGGACTTCGAGGTGCTCGTGCGGCATCTGCATGTCGAAGGCCGTCACGCGGGTGCCCCAGTAGTCGCGGTAGCTGCTCAGGGCCGCCTGCGAGGGCGAGACCTTCATGGAGGATTCCAGGACCACCTGCTGCGGGTCCGTGAGCGGGGTCATCCGGGCCTCGTTGTAGGASAGGGTGACGCGTTTGTTGTACTTGTACGCCGTCTTGTGGACGATGTTCAGCCGGGTCATGAAACTTCTCCCACCCAGGCCAGTTCGTCTGCCTGATTGAAGTACTTACGGGAAATGGCGTCCGAGGCCTGCGAGACCGCCTTTTGCACGCGCTCCATGTGCTCGGGCAGCTCTGMCATGAGGTCATCGGTGCGGTGGAACTCCAGGAACGTGCGGGCCTGGCCGACAATCCGGCGTGCGTCATTGATGAACCCGACGCGCTGGGCCGAGGGGTCCAGCTTCGCCAGGCACTCGTCGGCGTCGCGCAGGGCGTAGACGATGGAGCGCGGGAACAACCGGTCCAGGAGCAGGAATTCGGCGGCGTGCTGGTCGCCGAAGGCCGCCCGGCGGGTCCGCAGGAAGGACTCGTACGCGCCGGCGCAGCGGAGCATGTTCACCCAGGACATGCCGGCCGAGAGGACATCGCGGGTGGAGAGCATGCGGGCGGTCATGTCGGCCCGCTCCAGGGACCGGCCCAGGACCAGGAACTGCCAGCTCTCGTCATGGCTGACGGTAGTGTCGGCCAGGCCGCTGACCATCGCCGTGCGTTCAAGGACCCAGTTGCAGAAGCGGTAGGTGCCCACCACGTCCTTGCGGTGCTGGTTCAGCCCGTAATAGGTCGTGTTGAGGCTTTCCCACAGCCCGGAGGAGACGGTCTCGCGGGCGCGGCGGGCGTTTTCCCGGGCCGCGCCGAGCGAACCGGCAATGGACGTGGCGCTCTGCTTGTCGTAGGCGAGGGCGTTGAGCAGCTCGGGGAGGCCGAACTCCTCATTCTGCGCACGGGCGCCCATGACGGCGAGGAGTTCCTGCGCAACGCTGCGCTGTTCCTCCATGGGCAGATGGTTGAGGCGCTCGAGGTGGACGTCGAGGATCCGGGCGGTGCCGTCTGCCCGTTCCACGTAGCGGCCGATCCAAAACAGTGACTCGGCTATACGGCTAAGCATTGGCGGTTACCTCCTGAGCCTGGGAAATCTGCTGCTGTTGCTGCTCTTTCTGGCTGTCACGCCAGTTGCTCTCCACGGGCCAGACGGAGACCCGCTCACGGACCGCGATGGCGGGCCGCGGGATGACTTCGACCGGGACCTGCGGGGAATCGGCCAGGACCCACGTGTCCTTGGAACCGCCGCCCTGGCTCGAGTTGACGATCAGCGAGCCCTCCTTGAGGGCCACCCGGGTCAGGCCGCCGGGGAGAACCCAGACGTCCTCGCCGTCGTTGACGGCGAACGGGCGAAGGTCCACGTGCCGGGGCCCGAACTTGTCGCCGCTGAGCGTGGGCACGGTGGAAAGCTGCAGGACCGGCTGGGCGATCCAGCCGCGGGGATCGGCGACGACGCGCTTGCGGAGCGCGTCGAGTTCATCCTTGGACGCGTCCGGACCGATTACCAGGCCCTTGCCGCCAGAACCGTCGACGGGCTTGACCACGAGCTCGTCCAGGTTGTCCAGGACGTACTCCCGGGCTTCCTTTTCTTCGAGCCGGAACGTGTCCACGTTGGCGATCACGGGCTCTTCGCTTAGGTAGTAGCGGATGAGGTCGGGCACGTAGCTGTAGACCAGCTTGTCGTCGGCGACGCCGTTGCCCACGGCGTTGGCGATTGTGACGCCGCCGGCGCGGGCAGCGTTGACCAGGCCGGGGCAGCCGAGCATGGAGTCGGCGCGGAACTGCAGCGGGTCCAGGAACTCGTCGTCGATCCGTTTGTAGATGACGTCCACGCGCTGCTCACCGGCCGTGGTGCGCATGTAGACCCGGTTGCCGCGGCAGATGAGGTCGCGGCCCTCGACGAGTTCGACACCCATCAGGCCGGCCAGCAGGGTGTGCTCGAAGTAGGCGCTGTTGAACACGCCGGGGGTCAGGACCACCACGGTGGGATCATCGACGCCGGAGGGGGCCGTCTTCCGCAGGGCCGACAGCAGCCGGCGGGGGTACTCCTCGACCGGGCGGATGAGCTGCTGGCCGAAGGCTTCAGGCAGGCCCTTGGCCATGGCCCGGCGGTTCTCGAGGACGTAGCTGACGCCCGAGGGAACGCGCACGTTGTCCTCCAGGACGCGGAAGGTGCCCGCGGCATCGCGGACCACATCGATGCCGGAAATGTGGACGCGGACGCCGCCGGCCGGCTCGAAGCCGTGCACCTGGCGGTGGAAGTGCGCGCTGGTGGTCACGAGCTGGCGCGGGATGACGCCGTCGGAGACCACGGCCATCTTGTCGTAGACGTCATTGAGGAATGCCTCGAGGGCACGGACCCGCTGGGCCACACCGCGTTCCAGGACGCTCCACTCGTCGGCGGGGATCACCCGGGGGACGATGTCCAGGGGGAAGGGCCGCTCTTCGCCTGCGAAGTCGAAAGTCACGCCGCGGTCCAGGAAGGTGCGGGCCATGGAGTCGGCGCGGGCGCTGACATCGGCCAGCGACAGCTCGCGCAGGGCCAGGGCCACCTGCCCGTAGGACTTCCGGGCCTGCTGGCCGGGGGCAAACATCTCGTCGTAGGCGCCGGAGCGGCCGGCGGCCTCGGAGTAATCCTGGAATAGGTCAGACATGGTCACTAGCCAACCACTTTTTCGTTACGAAATCATTTCGACGGCCCGCGCCGCGATCCCGCCGGCACAATCACCAGCACAATCCCACTGGAGCAAACCCGTCCGTGCAGGCCACCCCGGGGTACGGCCGCGGTTACGGCTTTTGGGGCTGCGTACGGCAAGGTAGGGGCGTGCCCCCCAAGAGATCCTTGTACGAGGCCGCGGCGGGCCTGATCGCCGCCGCGGCCGCCGTCGCCGCCGCCGCGGCAGTGCATCTGGTGCTCCCGGCGCTGCCGGTGATGACCCTTGCCGTGGTCCTCGGGCTGCTGGCGGCCAACCTGCCGGGTGTGGCGGGGTGGACGGCTGGGCCGGCGCGTCCCGGGCTCGACTTCGCCGGCAAGCACCTGATGCGGGCCGGGATCGTGGTGCTGGGCCTGAAGGTCAGCCTCGGCGATGTCCTGGGCCTGGGCTGGGTTGCGCTGCTGCTGGTGACGGGCGTGGTCCTGGCCGCCTTCGCGGGCACCTACGGGATCAGCCGGCTCTTCCGGCTTCCTCCCCGGGTATCGCTGCTGGTGGCCACGGGATTCGCCATCTGCGGGGCGTCAGCGATCGGGGCCATGGCCGCCGTGCGGCGCATCCGGCAGGAGGAAACCGTGCTGCCCGTTGCCCTCGTGACGCTGTGCGGAACGCTGGCGATCGGGGTGCTGCCCCTGCTCGCGCAGCCGCTGGGCCTCGGGCCGGAGGTCTTCGGGGCGTGGACCGGCGCTTCGGTGCACGACGTCGGGCAGGTGGTCGCCACAGCCCAGACCGCGGGCGCCGCGGCCCTCGCCGTCGCCGTCGTCGTCAAACTCACCCGGGTGATCCTGCTGGCGCCGATGGTCGCCGCCGCCGGGCTCCACCACCGGATGGGCACCGCACCCGACGGCGCCAAGCGCCCGCCGGTGATCCCGCTGTTCGTGATCGGGTTCGTGGCCATGGCCGGCCTGCGCACCACCGGCTGGCTCTCCCCCGGCGTCCTGGAAGCGGCCGCGGCGCTCCAGGACCTGTTGCTGGGCATGGCGTTGTTCGGGCTGGGCTCCGCCGTCCGCGTGGGCCAGCTGCTGCACACGGGCGCCCGCGCACTGCTGGCCGCGCTGGCGTCGTGGTTGCTGATCGCCGTGCTGGGCCTTGCAGCCGCCTTCCTGATGTTCCCGCCGGCGTGATTCGGCACACACGCAGCCGTGATTAGATAGCTGGGTGTCGAATCAGAATCTGAGCCGCGACGAGGCCGCGGCCCGCGCCGCCCTCATCACCACGCACAGCTACGACGTCTCCCTTGACGTCCGGCAGGCAACGGACCCGAACGTCGCCGGCTACACCAGCCGCAGCGTCATCAACTTCTCGGCCAGCGAACCCGGGGCCTCGACCTTCGTGGACTTCATCGCTGGCAGCGTGCACAGCGTCTTCCTCAACGGCAAGGGCCTCGCCGTCGCGGACGTCGTGGACGGTTCCCGGATCCGGCTGGAGAACCTGCAACGGGAAAACCAGGTCACGATCACCGGCACGGCCCTCTACAGCACCTCCGGCGAAGGCATGCACCGCTTCGTCGACCCCGCCGACGGGCAGTGCTACCTCTACACCCAGTACGAACCGGCCGACGCCCGCCGCGTGTTCGCGAACTTCGAGCAACCCGACCTGAAGGCCGAATTCACCTTCCACGTCATGGCACCCTCGGACTGGCAGGTGTCCTCCAACGGCGCCGAGGTCCTGCGCACCCAGCTGACCAGTGACCCGGCCACCAGCCGCTGGGACTTCGCCCCCACCAAGGCGATGTCCACCTACATCACCACCGTCCTCGCCGGACCGTACTTCAAGGCCGAGGACGCCTGGAGCGGCACGCTGGCCGACGGCACGGTCCTGCACGTGCCGCTGGCGCTCTACTGCCGGGCCTCCATGGCCGCGTCGTTCGACGTCGACGCCCTGTTCCGCCTCACCAGGAACGGGCTGTCCTTCTTCAACGAGCTCTTCGACTTCCCCTACCCGTGGGGCAAGTACGAGCAGGCATTCGTGCCCGAATACAACCTCGGTGCCATGGAAAACCCGGGCCTGGTGACCTTCACCGAAAGCTACGTCTTCACCTCGCGGGCCGCCGACTCGCAGTACCAGGCCCGCGCCAACACACTCCTGCACGAGATGGCGCACATGTGGTTCGGCGACCTCGTCACCATGAAATGGTGGGACGACTTGTGGCTCAAGGAATCGTTCGCCGACTACATGGGCACCCTCGGCGTGGACCGCACCACGGACTGGGACACGGCCTGGGTGAACTTTGCCAACAACCGCAAGGCCTGGGCCTACGTCCAGGACCAGCTGCCCACCACCCACCCGATCGTCGCCGACATCCCGGACCTGGAAGCGGCCAAACAGAACTTCGACGGCATCACCTACGCCAAGGGCGCCTCGGTGCTCAAGCAGCTCGTGGCCTACGTCGGGTTCGAGGCGTTCATCGACGGGTCACGCCAGTACTTCCGGGACCACGCCTACGGCAATACGACCCTCGCCGAACTGCTGGCGGCACTGAGCGCGGCGTCCGGCCGCGACCTCGGCGAATGGGCCCGCCAATGGCTCCAGACCTCCGGCATCTCCACCCTGTCCAGTGAAATTCTGTCCAGTGAAATCACCGGGCACGGGGACACGTTCAGTTCGGTCGCGATCCTGCAGGACGCTGTGGATCCCGCCACCGGCCGGCAGGAGCCCCGTCCGCACCGGCTGCGGATCGGCCTCTACGACTTTGATGACGCCGGCGCGCTGGTCCGCACGGGCAGCGTCGAGACCGACGTCAGCGGCCCCCGGACCGAGGTGGCCGAACTCGCCGGCAAGTCACGGCCCGCCCTGCTGCTGGTCAATGACAAGGACCTCAGCTACGCCAAGGTCCGGCTGGACCCGGACTCCGAGACCACGGTGCGCGGCTCCCTGGACAAGCTCAGCGACCCCATGGCGCGGGCGCTGTGCTGGACTGCCCTGTGGGACTCAGCCCGCGATGCCGTCACACCTGCCTCCCTCTACGTCGACGCCGTGGAACGGTTCGGGCCCGCCGAACCGGGAATCGGCGTCCTCCTCAACGTGCTCGGCAACGCGTCGACGGCGGTCGAACACTACGTGCCCCGCGGCCAGCGGGACGCCGTCCGCCGCGGCTTCCTCGCCACCGCCGCCGAACAGCTGCAGGCGGCGGCGCCGGGCTCCGACCAGCAACTGGCCTGGGCCCGGACCCTGGCCGCGACCAGCCGGTACGACGCCGCCCGGCTAGACCTGCTCCGCGGCATCCTGGACGGCAGCACCGTGATCGATGGCCTCGCGGTGGACGCCGAACTGCGCTGGAACCTCTGGCACGGGCTGGCGGCCAACGGCCAGGCAACACAGGACCAGCTCGACCAGGAGCTCGCCCGGGACAACACGGCGGCCGGCAAGTCCGGGCACGCCACGGCCCTGGCCGCCCGCCCCGAAGCCTCCGTCAAGGCCGCCGCCTGGGACGCCGCGGTCCACGGCACCGCGCTGTCCAACCAACTCCTGAGCGCCACCATCGCCGGGTTCAACACCGGTGAGGCCGCGCTGCTCAGCCCTTTCATCGACCCGTACTTCGAGTCGCTGGAACAGATCTGGGCGGACCGAAGCATCGAGATCGCCGGCCGGATTGTCCGCGGGTTCTATCCCGCCGGCCAGGACCTGGACGGCCACGGCGGGACACCCGACACCCACGCCGTCATCGTCCGCACCGACGGCTGGCTGAGCTCCCATCCCCACGCGCCGCGTGCCCTGCGCCGGATCATCATCGAACAGCGCAGCCAGTTGCACCGTGCCCTCAAGGCGCAGGCCCTAAAAGCACAGGCCCCCAACGCCTAGAACCGGGCGGAGTAGGTCCTGACATCATCGGTTGCTCCCCACCCACCGGCCCTTTTGACGGTTCAAAAGGGCAGGTGCGGAGCAATCGATGGAATGAAGGCTATTAAGGAACCCGGTGCAGCCACTCCGCGGTTCCGAACTTGGTTTCCACGCGGCGGCGGGCGGCCTCAAGCTCGGCGTCGGTGAGCACGGACGGCGTCGCGCCGTAGCGTTCGGCGAAGACGTCCATCATGGCGGCGACGATCTCGGCTCGGGCCAGGCCGGTCTGGCGGCGCAGCGGGTCCACCCGCTTCTTGGCGCTCCGGGTGCCCTTGTCGGACAACTTCTCCTTGCCGATCCGCAGCACGTCCACCATCTTCTCGGCGTCGATGTCGTAGCTCATGGTGACGTGGTGGAGCATCCCGCCGTTGGCGAGCCGCTTCTGCGCGGCCCCGCCGATCTTCCCGTGTTCCGTGGCGATGTCATTGAGCGGCACATAGAAGGCGCTGATGCCGACCTTCTCCAAAGCCGCCATCACCCAGGCGTCGAGGAACGGGTAGGAGTCGGCGAAGCTGATGCCGTCGACGAGGGTCTGCGGGAGGTAGAGCGAGTAGGTGATGCAGTTGCCGGCCTCCATGAACATCGCTCCCCCGCCGCTGATCCGCCGGACCACGCTGACGCCGTGCCGGGCGACGCCGTCGGGGTGGAGCTCGTTGCGGACCGACTGGAAGCTGCCGATCACCACGGAGGGCTCCTCCCAGTCCCAAAAGCGCAGGGTGGGATTGCGCCGCCCGGCGCCGACTTCCTCGGTCAGGACCTCGTCCAAGGCGACGTTGACGTGGGTGGGAAGGACGGACGGGGCAATGATGTTCCAGTGGTGGTCCGCCCAGCCGGTGGCCTTCGCGAGGGCGCGGCGGACGGTGATCGCGACGGCGTCGGCGGAAAACCCAAACAGCACGGCATCCTCCGGCAGGGCAGCTGTCACGGCGGCCGCGATGTCGGCGGCGCCTGTCTCGACGGGCAGCCCCGTGAGTGCCCGGTTGATCTCCGGCAGCGCCTCGTCCGGTTCCAGGAAGAAATCCCCGCTCAGCGAGACGCGCGCCAGGACACCGTTCATGACGTCGAAGTCGGCGACGACGAGTTTGCCGCCCGGGACCTTGTACTCGCCATGGTGACGGGCGCCGTCGTCGTCAGTACTGGAAGCGGTGGCCACGGGATGAGATGTCATGGCATCCATCCTGCCGCATGCTTCCGCCAAGCCGCGACACAGGGAAGCCGCGACAMAGGGAACCCGCGACRCCGGAAGGCCGCCGAGT
This sequence comes from Arthrobacter sp. 05T47, assembly GCF_056395825.1. Classification (NCBI taxonomy): domain Bacteria; kingdom Bacillati; phylum Actinomycetota; class Actinomycetes; order Micrococcales; family Micrococcaceae; genus Arthrobacter; species Arthrobacter sp. 05T47. The sequence goes on from NZ_JBFTKG010000014.1 coordinate 106,336, forward strand.
GGTGAATCAGCCCAGACGCAACAACAGCCCGCAGACGCAGGAAGCCCGCACCGTTGCCGGTGCGGGCTTCCTGCAAGACCTTGGGGAAGAAGAAAGTTACTTCTTGCCGCCGAAGCCCTTGAAGCGAGCGTTGAAGCGCTCGACGCGGCCTGCGGAGTCCATGATGCGCTGCTTGCCCGTGTAGAACGGGTGGGACTCGGAGGAGATTTCGACGTCGATAACCGGGTAGGTGTTTCCGTCTTCCCACTCGATGGTCTTCTTCGAAGACACGGTGGACTTGGTCAGGAACTTGACGCCGGAAGCCAGGTCGTTGAAAACAACAGCTTCGTACTTCGGGTGAATATCAGACTTCATAATTGGACCTTTGTTCGCACAACTGGATTTTGCCAGTTGCCAGGTATGAATGGGATGGCCACGGAATGTACCGSACGGCCAGCTATCAATCATAGCCGATTGCCGGTGCACTGACGAACACCATTGGCGCACGTCAGCGCGGCGMAACCGGGCTTCGCCCYGGTCCTCATATTGTTGCCSGKTAGWTTTYCGTGAGCTCACCCGGTGAGGGTGAGGCGACGCACCTCACCCGGGCACAGGATGGAACTGTGGCTGTCCGTCGGATTGCCTGTACCCAMTGAGAAACGGAGGTCATCAGTATGGCTGAGTCACTGGATGAACTAGGGCCGGTGGACTGGCTCGTCGTGGAGTTCCCCGGGCCCGACTTCGGTAAGGGCCAGATCGCCCCGTTCCTGGAGGACCTGGTCAAGCGTGACCTCATCAGGGTGCTTGACATGGTSTTCCTGAGAAAAACCGMCGATGGCACGCTYGAGACGGCCGAAATCTCGGACCTCGACCCGAGCGAGCTCGGCGAGGTGCGCATGGCCGAGGCCGACCTGGCCATGGTGCTCTCTGAGCAGGACGTCATGGACCTGGCCGAGACGATCGCGCCCGGCCACTCCGCCGCGGTGCTGGTCTGGGAAAACCAGTGGGCGGCTCCGTTCGGCGCGGCCGTCCGCAAGGCCGGCGGCCAACTCGTGGCCAGCGGCCGGATCCCGACCCAGGCCGTCATCGCCGCCTTCGAGGCCGACGCCGAAGAAGCCAAGGAAGGAGCCTGACATGCCACTGGCAGCACGACGCAGACGCAGGACCGCCGCCGCAGTTGGCGGGGCCGTTGTTGTCGCCCACGGRATAAACCGTCGCGGCGACCGCCGTGAGGACCGGCGGGACGACCGCGGCGACCGCCGTGAGGACCGCCGCGACTGAMACCCTARTGCCGGSTCCCGGCACACGCGGGTGCGCATGACCCTTCTGGGT